>JAUYES010000808.1 GCA_030691225.1 Holophaga sp.
CCATTCGCACCACTGTCATCAAGGATGGTCGCGCCCAACTCCAGGCGGGTGCGGGCATCGTGACCGATTCCATCGCCGAAAAGGAATTCGACGAATGCCGCCACAAGCTCGCGCCCATGGCCGCAGCCCTTTAGGAGCCACCTCATGATCCTCGTCATCGACAATTACGATTCCTTCACCTACAACCTGGTACAGATGCTGGGCAGTCTGCACAGTGAGCTCCGCGTGGTGCGCAACGACGCCATGACCCCGGCGGAAATCCTGGCTTTAAACCCCGATTACCTGGTGCTTTCGCCGGGCCCCGGTGAGCCATCGAATGCTGGCTTCTTGCTCGATATCGTTCGAGAGTGCGCACCCTACATTCCCACCCTCGGGGTTTGCTTAGGGCATCAAGCCATTGGTCAGGCCTTTGGGGGCCACGTGGTGGCGGCACCCAGCCTCGTGCACGGCAAGGCCAGTCCTGTGTATCACCCAGGGGATGGTCTTTTCGCAGGGTTGCCCAATCCCTTGGAAGCGGGTCGCTATCACTCCTTGACCGTAGATCTAGACACCTTGCCGGAGTGCCTGACGCCTTTGGCCCATAGCGCGGACGGGGTGCTCATGGCCATGGCCCATCGTGACCTCCCCATTGTGGGCGTGCAATTCCATCCCGAATCCGTGCTTACGCCCCAGGGCGCGCAGTTGCTTCGCAACTTCCTCCGCGTCTACCGCCGCAAAGAGGTGGCGGCATGAACACTCAGCTGCTGCAAAACGCCGTGCTGGATCAGCCCATCACACGGGAACAGGCGTCGGACCTCCTGGGCGCCTTTGCCTCGGGTGAGATCGGCCCCGAAGTGCTGGCCGCCGCACTGACGGCGCTGCGCATTCGTGGCGAAAGCGTGCCGGTGCTCTTGGGCTTCGTGGATGTCATTCGAGAGCATATGATTCCGGTCAATGCAGACGGTCTTGAATCAATGGATCTCTGTGGCACTGGTGGCGATGGGCAGAGCACGGTGAATATCTCCACTGCTGCTGCCTTTGTGGTGGCCGGTGCAGGGGTTTCCGTGGCCAAGCATGGCAATCATGGCGTCTCCGGACCGACTGGCAGCGCCGATGTGGTCACGGCCTTGGGGGTGAAGGCCTCCCGAGATCCCCACTCGGCGGAACGCGCCTTGCGTGACTTTGGGTTGGGTTTCATCTACGCGCCCGCGCATCACCCCTTGTTTGCCCGCATCGGCCCCGTACGCCGTCAGTTGGGCTTTCGAACGGCCTTCAATCTGCTGGGACCGGTTTGCAATCCTGCCCGAGTGCGGCGCCAGATCATTGGCGTACCCAACGTCGAGGCCATGGAAACCCTGGCCAAAGTGCTCCTGCACCTGGGATCTGAGCGAGCGTTGGTGGTTCATACACCGGGACCCTACGACGAAGTTAGCCTCACCGCGCCAGCCATGGGTATTCATCTTGCGGATGGATCCTTGAACCTTTTGGAGCTCCCCCCCGAAGTATTCGGAACTCGACTTATCGATCCTGCTGACCTTAAGGGTGGCGATGCCGCCTTTAACGCAGAGCAAATTCTGGAAGCCCTGAGTGGGAAAGCCAGTGGCCTCGCGGAAGCCATCTGCGCCAACGCGGCCTGTGCGCTATGGGTTGCCGGGGCTACCAAGGATCTTCGGGAGGGATTTGTCCTAGCCAAGGAATCCATCCGTTCGGGCGGCGCGCTTGGCAAACTCCAGGCCCTTCGGTCTTTCTCGCAGGAGGCGCACCGTGACCTGGCTGTCTGAACATCTCGCCTTTCGTCGCACCGAGGCCTTGTAGAAAAAGCGACGGGTGCCTGAATCGGTTTTGCAGAGCAGGCTCTCGGACCTTCCCCCGGCGCGGGATTTCGTGGCTTCACTTGCGAACGGCCATCCTTCGGTCATTGCGGAGATCAAGTTTCGTTCTCCCTCCATGGGCGATTTACGGCCCGATCAGGATGTGGAGAACGTGGCCAGGGGCTACGAAAAGGCCGGGGCCTCGGCGCTTTCTGTTCTGGTCGATGCCGTGCACTTCAGTGGAGAGTTGCGTTTTTTGGGCCGCGCCAAGAGCGCTTGTTCGCTACCGATTCTTGCCAAAGGCTTTTTCGTGGACCCATACGATCTGCTGGAAGCCCGCGTGGCAGGCGCCGATGCGGCCTTGCTTATCGCCTGTGCGCTCTCTCGTGAGGAGCTAAAAAACATGCTAAAAACCTCCCGAGAAGTTGGTTTGGCTACGCTCATGGAACTCCACGATGAAGCGGATCTAGCCAAGGTCGAAGGCCTGGAACTGGACTTAGTGGGGGTTAACCATCGCAATCTCGCGACTCTCGCGATGGATCATGAACTCAGTGCCAGCCTAGCTCCCAAGCTTCCTGTGGCTCGTGGACGAGTGGCGGAAAGCGGCCTGAATTCTGCCAAGGATTTCCTGCGCATGGCCGCGCTTGGCTATGGCGCTGTGTTGGTGGGCACGGCCTTCATGTCGCAACCCGATCCGGGCGAAGGCTTGGCGCGACTCTTGGAGGAATGCCATGCCTGTCGTTAAGGTCTGTGGTCTCACCAACCTTGAGGATGCACGGTTGGCTTGGGAACTGGGTGCAGCGGCCCTTGGCTTTGTCTTCCACGCGGAAAGCCCACGCGCCATAACCGTTTCTCAAGCCATCCACATCCGTGCGGAACTACCGCCCGAGGCGGTTTGCGTGGGAGTCTTCGTGGACCGAAATCCGAGCGAAATTCAGTCGGTTGCAGAAGCCGTAGGACTTTCGGCCGTGCAGTTGCATGGTCGAGAAACGCCGGAGACGGTGGCTCGTTTGAACCTGCCCGTTCTCAAGGCCATTCGCACCGAAGATGCGCTGGATGAAGGTCGGTTGCGAGCCTTTGCGGTGGCGGCTTTCCTGTTGGATGCCTCACATCCGACCTTGGCCGGTGGCACCGGGCTTTGTGCGGATTGGACTTTAGCGCAACGTCTAGCCCAGAGGTTTCCCTTGATCCTTGCGGGTGGTTTGCACCCCGGTAATGTGCGCGAAGCCTTCGCCAAGGTGAACCCCCGAGGCTTGGATCTCAGTAGCGGGATTGAGGCTGAGCCGGGTCGCAAGGACCCTCAAAAACTCCGTGAACTCTTCCAATTCTTTCCCTTCGATGGAGAACGACTATGCCTGTTTTGAGTGAAACCACGCTGCCCAGCGCGTTGGGATTCTTTGGCCCTTACGGTGGGCGCTTCGTGCCTGAGACGCTCAAGCCTGCCCTTGATGAGCTAGAAGCCGCCTATGAGGCCGCGCGCAGGGATCCAACGTTTGAAGCTGAATTTCGCGAAGCCTTGGTGACCTTCACCTGCCGTCCGACGCCGCTCTATCCCG
>JAUYES010000811.1 GCA_030691225.1 Holophaga sp.
TTGGGCGCGGCCTGGGTCTGCCGGTGGCCTTAGGCATCGTGCAGGCCCATGGCGGCGCCATCACCGTATCCAGTCCTTTGGGGCAGGGCAGTACCTTCCGAGTCTATTTCCCAGTTGTGACAGAAGCGGTGCCGAACCGGCCTGAACCAAGCCTTTCGAGGCCACCTGCTGAGGCGCTCCAATCCGAACCTATTGCCATCCAAGGCACCCTGCTGCTGGTCGATGATGACGAAATGCTGCTGCAATCATCCCGCACGATGGCTGAAGTGCTGGGCTTTACCGTGCTCACTGCGCCTGATGGCCTGGCGGCCCTGGAGGTGTATGGCCAGCACCGAGCCGAAATCGGCTGTGTGATTACCGATCTGACCATGCCTCGGCTGGATGGCTGGGGTACGCTAGCGGCGCTGCGGCGGCTCGATCCAAACCTGCCCGTGATCCTGGCGAGTGGTTATGACAAGGCCCAAGTCCTGGCCGAACCGCACCTCGAGCGCCCCCAGGCCTTTTTAAGCAAACCCTTTGGGCTCGCACAGTTCCGCGACGCCCTGGCACAAGCCAGCCGAGAGACGCCATTATGATTGCCACCATCCTTGAACTGACCTACAACCTGGCTCTGCTGGTGGCGCTTAGCGTGATTTCGGGGTTCATCCGACATCGCCGAAGGCACCTGGCGTGGTCGCCCGTTTTTCAAGGGTTGCTCTTCGGGGGCGCGGCGGTCATTGGGATGATGAAGCCGCTGGTGTTGGGGCCTGGGCTCATTTTCGATGGGCGCTCCGTGATGCTGAGTCTCTGCGGGCTGTTCTTTGGGCCGGTGGCGGCTGCTGTGGCGGGCGGCTTGGCGCTGTTGTACCGGATTCATCTCGGTGGGCCCGGCGTCTACATGGGCGTGCTGGTCATCGCTTCCTCGGCCTTGCTGGGCCTGGCCTTTCACCAACGGTGGGTCCGCAAGGGCCAGTCGCCGACCGTTGGACGCCTGTGGGGGCTGGGTCTGTTGGTGCATGTCGTCATGCTCCTGCTGATGTTCACCCTGCCCGCGGGATCGGGGCTGGTCGTGATCAAGCGCCTGGGGCTCCCGATCCTTCTGGCCTATCCGCTGGTGACGGTGCTGATTGGCAAGGTGCTTTCCTCCCAGGCCGCTGGCGTTCGCGCGGTGGAGGCGCTCAAGGAAAGCGAAGCAAAGCACCGCCTCCTCATCGAAAACAGTCACGACATCATTTACACCCTCAACATGGAGGGCGTCTTCACCTTTGTTTCACCGGCCTGGACCGCGCTTCTGGGACATCCGATCGAACAGGTGAATGGGCAGCTCTTCGAGCCCTTTGTTCATAAGGATGATGTTGCGCTGTGCCACGCCTGGCTGCAAAAGGTGATCGAAACGGGCCAACGGCAAGAGGGTGTCGAATACCGAGTGCGGCACCTGGACGGGACCTGGA
>JAUYES010000816.1 GCA_030691225.1 Holophaga sp.
CCGGCCGCCGAAGCCTGTCACCGCGTCCATGATGTCCTGGTCGCAGGTGGCCACGATGACTTCATCCACGGCGTCGGAGAGCAGCACCCGGCGGCGCACATGCTCGATCATGGGCAGCCCGGCGATGAGCGCCAGCGGCTTGCCGGGGAAGCGCGAGGAGGCCATGCGCGCCGGGATGAGGGCGACGACCTTCATGACGATTTCGTCCGCAGGGCGTGCACGAGCGCACCGAGGTTCTCGCTCCACTTCCACAGCGCGAACACGTCCGCGCCCAGCACCAGCCAGGTGAAGCCCTGGGCCATGCGCCGGGCCACGGCGTCGGCGTCGGGATCCACCACGTGCATGCCGCAGCCCTTGCCCGCAGTGGCGCAGGCGCGCAGGATGCGCTCCTCGGCCTGGACCACCAGGGGGTGCTCCAACTGGCCCGGCAGTCCCAGGGAGCCGGAGAGGTCGTAGGGGCCGATCATGATCCCGTGCACGCCCTCCACAGCCAGGATGGCCTCGACGTTCTCCATGCCGCGCACGGTCTCCACCTGCGCGATGAAGGTGAAGGAGTCGTTCCACGCGCCCACGTACTGGTCGAAGTCGAAGCCGTAGCCCTGGGCGCGGGACACGCCAAACCCGCGCCCGCCTCTGGGCGGGTAGGCGCACCAGGACGCGATGTCCCGGGCCTGTTCAGCCGTCTCCACCGTGGGGGCGATGATGCCGTCGGCCCCGGCGTCGAGCAGCCGCTTGATGACGGCGGCGTCGTGGGCGGGGATGCGCGGCAGGCACAGCGCGCCTCCCAGGTGGCAGGCCGCGATGATGTCCCGGGCCTGTTCCAGGCTGATGGGCGTGTGCTCCATGTCGATGCCGATGAAGTCCACCCCGGAGCGGGCGAAGATCTCGGCGATGGCCGGATGGGCGAAGCAGGTCCAGCCGCCCAGCACGCGCTCGCGGCCAAGCAGCCCGCGCCGGAGTCCGGCGCGCCGCAGATTCAGACTGGTCATGGTGGCGTTGTCGCTCATGTGCTCCCCCCCGGCCTTGGCTTGTTGGGCGTTCGCGGTCTCAGTCGTCGGGGTTGGCAATGCCCCAGGCCGCCCGCCAGCGTGGATCGGAATGGTAGATGCGGTACACGGTGCGCATGGTCGCCAAGGCCTCGGCGCTGGAGCCGTGCACCAGCGGCCCACGGCCCAGGACAGCGTCGGCGAATTCGTAGATCTCGTCGCGCCAGGAGTTGTCCTTGAGGTATTTCTTCTCCGTGCGCTCCAGGGCGCCCTTGCCGGAGTCGTTGCGGCGACCCACCATGAGGCATTCCTCGCCGTAGCTTTTGGATCCGGTGAGCAACCCCTCCAGGCTTATGTACCCGTTTTCGAGGCTGACCTCCAGCGCAAAGAGGTGCCGCCACTGGGTTGCGCTGGAGTGTAGCATGGCCACCACGCCGTGTGCATTGCGCATGATGGCGAAGGCGTTGTCCTCCACGTCGAACTTCCAGAAGTCGTTGCTCACCAGGCTTTGCACTTCCGGGAACTCGCCCCCGAAGAGCCGCAGCAGATCCACCATGTGGATACCCTGGTCGAGCAGGATGCCGCCCCCGGCCAGGGCGCGCTCGGAGCGCCACTGTCCCACGAAGGGCACGATCATGCTTTTACCGTACACCCCGCGCATGTTGATGACCCGG
>JAUYES010000008.1 GCA_030691225.1 Holophaga sp.
CCGGGTAAGAGAAGGTAGCGCGAGCATGCCTCTACTGCCCGTTGAGCGCGGTTTCCTCGAAGCAATCCCAAGGCGATGGCAAAGAGCTGATTGGGGCGCAAATGCCCGTCGGGCGTGGCTTGACTGGCCGGAATCCCGCCGGGGGCCAGCAGGGTGTCGTGGCAGCACCCGAGTTTCTCGCACCAATAAAGCTCGAGGCTTTTTTCGGCAAGCGTGGCGAGTCCGCCCCAAGAACCTTTGGGTTCCAGCCTTTCCAGCTGACGCAGAAGGCGAATCCAGAGGGCCTGGATTTCGATGGGATAGCCCTCGCGAGGGGTGCCAGCGGGGTAGTTGGTATCCATCCAGGTGAAATGGGAGGGACTCCAAACCAGTCCGGAAGTGGGGTCTGTTTTGATGCCATTGGGGGTGCCAGCCAGGAAGCCCGAAGCGATGGAAGCCAGCACTTCACGAAGGGTGCGCCCACCGGTTTCGGTCGCATAGAACTTGGGGCCAAAAAACGCTGCGGCTTCCTCGCAGGCGAGGCCGAACCAGAGGGGCGCATCGGAGGTATCGCGATTCGCGGTGGAATCCGCCGAGAGCATATTGGGTAGGGTGCCCAGCTTCTCCAGGGGTGCAAAGGTGAGGAGGATATCTTTCACTTCGTTGTGGAAGCCACCGGCTAACAGGCCTCGGCACGCAATGAGCGTGTCGCGACCCCAATCCAAGAACCAAGGGTAGCCCGCAATAACCGTGGACCCATGGCCACGGCGGGCAAGGAATTCCGACGACGCCCGATGGAGTTGCTTTGCGTAGGAACCCGAAAAAGGTGCCGTCGCGCGGGGTTGATGTTTTCCGGATACGAGAGCGATTTCCTTCGAGCTCGGATCCGTGGGATCGGCGCAAAGCACTAGGCATGGGGAATTCGTGGGCGAAAGAGGCACTTCAAACCAGCCAGGACTCCAGGCATCGCCGTGATCCGTCATGCCACGGCTGGATTCCACCGAGTGCCGAAGCCCAAGGCTCCATTCCGGTTCGGGGTGAAAGGCCCCTGTGGTTGTCCAGGCCCGCAGGGTGCGGTCGGCAGTGGGCTCGAAGGCAAAGCCGGGGCGATCTTCCAAGGGATGGGTGTGTTGGGTGAAATGGGCTTTGGATTCTTCGGTGGCAAGGGTTTCTTGGTGAAAGCTGCGGTCCTCGATATCCACGCGAAGCGTTAGCGACACCCGGCAATCGAGGGCCGGAATACTGGCGCGCTGGAAATTCAGGACGAGGCTATTGCGGTCCGGCAACATGCTGGCTGTGAGCCCAATTTCGATGGTGCGACCATCGCCCGCACAGGCTCGGAATACCCAGCGGGCGTTGGGTCCCGGCTCGAAGCGCAGGAGATTACGACCATCCAAAGCCGTGATGAAACCATCGGCATTGACCCAAGCTCTGAGTCGTTTCGCCAACACATGGCGATCACAGGGAGTATCCGGGTGAAGATTGACGCCCAGCAGGCAGTCGTATTTGGAGTCCACGAATCCTAGGTCGGCGTGGAGCCGAGCCATGCCCCCACGGCCATTAGTCAGAAGGGCCAAGCCGCGTGGAGCACCCGGCTCAAAGATGGCCATGGGTGGCAAGAGTCGCAGAGTACCCGAGGCTTGGCGACCTTGCTCGGTGAACCGATCAACCACCAATTCGACATCTTCTGAATGTCGACTGGAATGGCTTAATTCCCCGGGAGTAATTGCCGACATATGGCCGCCATCCCAGGGTGTCGAGCGCAAATGCAGCGGCCTTTTTTCGTGCCGCTGCAAGGTGATTTCAAATGGCGCGGGATCTTCCACCAGCACCCAATGATTCGGGGGAACGAGCATCACGCGATTGAGATCCTGGGCGCTCCATCGCAGCACAGGCGCATAGGTCTTAACGGCTTCGGCGTCCAAAAAGGCTTGAAGGAGATTCTGGGAAACGGCGGAAGGCTCCAGGCGAGGCAGGGCGGCTAGAAAGCGGCCGGGATCCTGGGCCGCGAGCTTGGCCAATTCGATCCAGGAGCAGGGCCCGAGTCGCTCGGCAGCATGGATTTGCGTGATATGGCGATAGGCCCATTCGGCTTGGGCGCGGCGATCGCGGTAGGCATCACCAAAGAGTCCGCGAGGCGCTGAAGTGGCTGCCAGGCAATAGCTTGCTCCGGGTGGCAACTGAACGGAGACGGTATCGAGGCCGTTCCGTTGAATTGTCGGAAAGTCCTGATCCAGCAACTCGATGCGCGGGTCGCCCAGCTTGGCCCAAAAATTGGCATCCAGTTCGATGGTTTGAGGTGAATCCACATCCAGGTTCACGAGTACCAGGCAACGATCCAGGCCTTCGGCGGAATGACGATCCAGGGCTAAAACAAGGGAATCTTCCGCGCTGACGCGAAGCACTTCCGCGCCATCAAAAAAGCAGGGATGATCTCGAAGCAGACGATTCAGGCTGCTGAGTTCGGGCATGAGATTGGGTTCGGAATCCCAGGCCAGCCCGCGGGATTGGTGCACATCGATCTTTTCCTGGGCCAACCATTCCACTCCCGAGGTGAAGGCGAAGGCGCCACAGGTGCTGGAGAGCGCGGAGAGCCGATTGCGCAGCAGCGACCATGCGGCGCTGCGTTTTGCCAGGCGCTCGTTGTCATGGGTCTCACTGTAATGAACCAAGGGGCCCACGCGTTCGGCCTGCCGAAGGGCATGATCGAGGTAGCCCGAAACTTCCCGAGGCGAGTAGTTCTGAAACAGTTCCGAGTAGGCCCATTGCATGCCGCCTTCGGTGAGCAGTGCTTCCGTGGCCTCCCAGGCGCCTCCCAGGCCTTCGAGAAGAAATACGGTATTGGGGAATTCATCCCGTACCCGTGCAATCAGGTACTGCCACGCCGGGACAGGAACCATGTAGCCAGCATCGCAGCGGAAGCCATCCACACCGCGGCGGCACCAGGTGAGTAGCGCTTGGGCGGTGGTCTCCCAAAGTTCGGGATGGCGATTGTCCAATTCTACGAGATCGCCCCAGGTGATACCCCACGCACCGGGACTATGAAAGGTGCCATCGTGGCCGCGCTTGAACCACTCGGGGTGCTCCTGCATGAGCCGCGAGCCCCAGCCCGTGTGATTGATTACGATATCGAGAAAGACCTGGGCGCCTTGCAGATGAGTGGCATAGGCCAATTCCCGGAACTGGTCTTCGGCCGTAGTGCGCTGATCGAACTCCACCAGGGCGGGATCGATTCCTGCGAGATCGAGTTGAGCGTATGGGCTCCCAAAACGGCCCATTCGTGCATAGGTGGTTGGCGTTGGGCCCAAGGGCAACAGATGAAGAATGCGACACCCCAAGGTGCCTACGATATGGGGTATGCATGCCGCCAGGTCGCGGAGCTTTCCCGAAGGAGGCACCACCGTAAAACCGCTGTGATCCAGATCCACCAGCTGAGCTTCCAGAGATGGGTTTTGCGTGGAAGCCTTCCAGCGACTGCTGCCGAACATGCGAGGAAAGGCACAGTAGATGGTATTTCCTGTGCGCAAATGATTGGGGTGAACGGAAATGCCTGCATCCTCACCTTCGGGCCAATGCTGCCGTCCCGAGGGATCCATGCAATAGGCCTTGCATCGGAAATAGCCCACCTCGCAAAGGGGTATGTCGAGCTCCCATCCATCCGCTGTGGGCTGCATGGGGATATCTCGCCAGGAAGCGCCAGCAAAGGTGCTGGCCTCGGCCGAACTGCCGCCAGCGAGGGCGATGACCTCGCTGCGCATGCGATCCGCGCGGGTGAGATTGGTGCGAAGCAGGCCATGCCAGTGGCTGGTGCCCGGCGAGGGATGCTCCAGGTGGAATCGGATACGGTCCCCTGCATAGCGGACAACACGGCTGCCGGGGACGGGATTCATGGAGGGACGATGCATGGCAATCCGATGCTGAGGTAATACCTGTTTCGGCGCGGGCAGCCTCCAGTATGAATGTGGACTGTCCAGACGGCGTGTGACTGAATTGTGAAAGAATGAAGTCATGGCAGATTCTGCAAATACATTCTTTCAAAGTGACCAAGTGGACCAGCAGCCCATGCGCCATACGCTGCTTTTTCGGTTGATCAGCTATTTGAAACCCTACTGGGGCTCCTTGATTTTATTATTGCTGCTCATGGCTGCGGGGGCGGCCTTGGAAGTATTGCCCAGCGAATTTACGCTACGCCTCATCGATCATCACTTGGCGAAGGGCAGCCTGACCGGTGCGGGCCCCTTGGTAGCGGCGTTTTTTGGATTCCTGGCCTTGGCTTTTTGTGTCCACATCACCCGTTACATCCTGCTGGGGTGGGTGGGACAGATGGCCATGCTCGATCTGCGGATGCAGCTCTTTTCGCATCTCATGCGCCGCAATACTCATTTCTTTCACCGAAATCCCGTAGGGCGCCTGATGACGCGAGTTATCAGCGATGTGCAAAACCTGAATGAAATGTTTTCATCGGGCTTCGTGGCCATCGTGGGCGATGCCCTATCGCTGCTGGCCATCATGATTTGGATGTTCAGCAAGCACGTGGGCTTGGCTGCCGTGGCGCTGGGGATCATGCCTTTCCTCCTCATTGCCACGGAGATTTTTCGGCGCCACGCCGGTGATGCCTTCCGCGAAACGCAGGGACGCTACGCGGCAATCCAAGCCTATTTGCAAGAGCAGCTCTCAGGGATGAGCCTCGTGCAACTCAATGGCCAAGAGACCCGCAGCCGCTCGGTATTCCAGGATCTGAATCAAAAGTATCTCAAGGCCTTTGTGCGGACGATCTTTGCCTATGCGGTGTTTTTTCCGGTGGTTGAGCTCATCACCAGCGCCACCCTGGCGGCCCTAATCTTCTACGCCGGATTCAAATTAAAGAGTGGTGCCCTGACGCTTGGCCTACTGTTGGCCTTCATTCAGCAATCGGGGCGCTTCTTTCGTCCGATTCGGGAATTGGCCGAGCGCTATAACGTGATGCAGACCGCCATGGCCTCAAGTGAGAGGATTTTTCGGCTATTGGATAACCGAGACGAAATTCCCGAAAAAACCGATGCAAAGCCCGCCAGTTTCCAGCAAGAAATTCGTTTCGAAAACGTTACCTTCGCCTACGAGGAAAAAGGCCGGCAGGTCGTTCAGCTGCTTTCCGGTGCAATTCCCAAGGGGCGACGGGTGGCCGTCGTGGGTCATACGGGGGCAGGCAAGAGCACCCTCATCAATTTGCTGATGCGATTTTACGATGTGGCAGAGGGTCGAATTTTGGTGGATGGCGTGGACCTGCGGGACCTTCGCCTCAAGGAATTGCGCGGCTTATTTGGGTTGGTGTTGCAGGATGTCTTTATTTTTTCGGGCAGCCTGGAAGACAACATCCTGCTCGGAAGGCCCAAGGATGTCCGACGCCTTGGCCTAGTGCTCGAACAGAGTCAGCTTGAAGACATGGTGGCCCGATTGCCGGAGGGTTTGGAAACCCAGGTGGGTGAGCGAGGGCAGAAGCTTTCTGCCGGTGAACGTCAATTATTGGCCTTTGCTCGCATGCTCTACGAAGAACCGGCCATTTTGCTGCTGGATGAAGCCACGGCCAACATTGATAGTGAGACCGTGCACAAGATTCAGTCCGTCATCGAGCGTGTGAGCCATCGCCTGACGACCTTCACCATCGCCCACCGCCTTAGCACCATTAAGGATGCCGATGAAATCTGGGTCATGGATCAGGGAAAGCTGATCGAGCGGGGTACCCACGATCAGCTGGTGGTCCAAGACGGTCATTACGCCAAGTTGGTTCGGCTTCAGTTTGAGGGGCAAGCATGAATCCTGGCGTTCTGAATTTGCCCCCGCTGTACCCAATTACAAACGCCAACAGTTCCGTGTCGCTGGCCGACCAAGTGAGTCGGCTCGGCGCTGCCGGGTTTCCTTTGGTGCAGTTCCGCGGCAAGCCCTTGGATGCCAAGGCGCAATGGCTGCAGCTTCGCCAAGCCTTGATGGAATCAAAAGCCAACGGTGGATGGCCCCAGATCTGCGTGAATGATCGGGCCGATCTCGCGGTATTGGCAGCCCAGGAAGGCTTGCCCCTCTGGGGTCTGCATCTGGGGCAAGACGATCTTCCTCCCAAAGATGCGCGTAGTCTGCCTGGGATGGAGACCGTTCATATAGGAACCTCCACCCATGAAATGTGTGAATGGATGGCTGTGGATGCTGCCTGCGATCATGCGGGATTAGGACCGTTCCGGGCCACCTTGACCAAGGGCGATCATGCCGAGCCCATCGGCCTCGAAGGGCTTCGAGTCGGCTGCACGACCCTCCGTTCCCGAGGGTTGGCACCGGTGGCCATCGGCGGTTTAACGATGAAAGATGCCGATTCCTGCTTTGAGGCTGGGGCTGAAAGCTTGGCGATGATTGGGGAAATCGAGCGATGCGAGGAGCCAAGAGAGCTTCTGTGGAGTGCCCAATTGGCCCGATGGCGGGCCCGCAAGCCCCTTGATCGTCGTTTGGGTCTTGTTTTGATTGGTGGCAGCGGATGCGGAAAATCCACTCTGGCGCATGCCCTAAGTCATCGAATGATATTGCCGCTCGCTGATTTGGATAGCGCGGTGGAGGATCATGCAGGCACACCTATTTCACGAATCTTTGCCGAAAGTGGAGAAATGGCCTTTCGCCAAATGGAAGAAAATGTCTTAGCAACGCTGCTTCTAGCTCCCACGGTTATTGCCTTGGGAGGTGGCGCCTGGGAAAGCGAAAGGATTCGAAATCAGGTTCGGAGTGCCGGATTCCAGGTGCTTTGGATCAACGAAAACCCTTCAGAAACATGG
>JAUYES010000014.1 GCA_030691225.1 Holophaga sp.
AAGGGATTGCCGATGGCCATCACCGACTGACCCACTTGAAGATCCGCGGAGGCGCCAATGGGGATGGGGTGGAGCTTGGCTGGGGGATTGACCAATTGGATCACCGCTAGGTCTTTCTCGGGTGCCAGGCCAACGACCTTAGCCCGGTGGGTGCTGTGGTCCGAAAGGGTGACTTCCAGTTCCTGGGCGTTTTCCACCACGTGATAGTTGGTAACGATATGGCCCGCATCGTCCCAGAGAAACCCGCTGCCAGTGCCCGTGGGCACGGCCTGGATATCCATGCTGAACCAGTCTCGCTGGTAGGCGATGGTGGTGATGTAAACGACGCTCGCTCGACCTTCTCGAAACCGATCAATGGTGGCCTGCTCCCAGGCCGGTAAGGGGCCTCGCGGGGCCACGGTACGGGGTTGGGTGGAGGATCGATGGATGACCTGGCTGCTGCACCATCCCGCCAGTACACCAGTCACGAGAATCAGGATTACCAACACCAGCTTCCGCAAGGAAACCTCCCAGATGATCCTGAAGAGCTTCCTAAAGGCCGTGGGGTTTCGTCAAGGCTTCATCAGGTCCCGGTGGTCCACCAGGGCGAAGGAGTGTTTCTTCCAGGTGGCCATGCGACCTTCGAAGCGGACTATCCGTAGGTTCAGTTTCTGGGGCCGTTTTTGCGTGTTTGAAGAAAAGAGAAAGGCTTGCTCGGGTATCGATGTGCCTTCTTCGGCTCCGGGCAGCATACGGTAGCGAACCAGCCATTGGTTCTTGGGCCCTGCGTAGGCTTCGTAGATGTAATGTCGCGTGGTCCCAGAAGTGAGGGCATGGGAGGTGCTTCGCAACCACCCTGGAGGCGCGGGTTCGGCCGTGAAGGGGGGCACGATGCCGATGGTCCGGCTTCCATCAGGTTCGCCAACGGGAAGCTGAGCCTGGGAAAGGCCGAGCATGGAGGCAAGAACAAGGTGCTGGATCATGGGCAAGGTGCCTTCCCAGAAATTTAAAAGATGGATCGGGCGCCTATCCCGCCAAAACGGCTTCCAGTTGATCAACGGCCCAATCAATTTCGGCCTTGGTAATCACGAGGGGCGGCGCCAACCGGATGGTGTGGGTGTGAGTGTCCTTGCAGAGCATGCCGCGATCCTTGAGGGCGTAGCAGTATTTTCTTGCGCCGCCTGCGGTGGGATCCAGATCGATGCCCGCCCAAAGGCCAGTGCAGCGAACAGCCGTTACGAGTGGGCTCTTGATGGCCTTCAACCGGGCTTCCAGATGCAGGCCTAGTTCAGCCGCGTGCTCCACTAATTTTTCCTCCACAAGAACATCAAGCGCGGCACTGGCTACGGCACAGGCTAGTGGGTTGCCGCCATAAGTGGAGCCATGGATGCCAGGCGTAAAGACCGACATGAGGTCCTCGGTGGCGAGGAAAGCGCTTACAGGGTAGAAACCGCCCGAGAGTGCCTTGCCGATGGTGACGCCATCGGGCCGAATGCCTTCGTGTTGGAACGCGAAGAGCTTGCCCGTTCGGCCAAGCCCCGACTGGATTTCATCGGTGATCAACAGTACGCGGTGCTGGTCGCAGAGTGCGCGAAGGCCTTTCAAGAAACCCTTGGGCGGGATAATGACACCGCCTTCACCTTGAACCGGTTCCACCAGGATGGAAGCGGTGTTGGGCGTGATGGCTGCTTCCACAGCCGCGAGATCGCCGTAAGGAACAATTTTGAATCCAGGAGTCACGGGTGCGAAGCCCTGGAAGGAATCGGGATCGGTGCTGAACCCCACAATGGTGGTGGTGCGGCCGTGAAAATTGCCTTCGAAAGCGATAATTTCGGCCTTGCCATATTCCACGCCCTTGCGGTCATAGGCCCATTTGCGGCTGGCCTTGATGGCCGTTTCCACCGCTTCTGCGCCACTATTCATCAACAGCGCCTTGTCGAAACCGGTGAGCTTGCATAGCTTTTCGAGCAGCGGCGGGAACTGATCATTGCGGAAGGCCCGTGAGGTGAGCGCCAGTTTCTGGCACTGAGCGATCATGGCTGCCGCGATGCGGGGATGGTTGTGGCCCTGGTTAACAGCGGAATAGGCGGCCAGGAAATCCATGTAGCGCTTGCCGTCGACATCTTCCAGCCAGATGCCTTCGCCCTTGGTGGCCACTACGTCCAGTGGGTGATAGTTGTGGGCGCCGAATTGGCTTTCCTGGTCGATCAGGGCTTGGCTGCGAGGGGATGGGCTCATGGGGGGCTCCGAGTGAGATAGTGTCTGGGATGCTACTCGGAATAAGGGGCGTGGCGAAGAAGAGAAAAAGTTGATTTCTTCCCTGAAAATCAAAGCCTATTGGATGTTTGCGAATATTTGCGTGGTGGTGTCTTTGAAAACCCTCGATGTACCCAATCGTTGCTTGGTAATTGGTGATTGAAGGGGCGGCATATTATTGGTAAACCTGCATTTTATGGATACACAAAAAAATGGATTTTAGTGCCACCCTTTCAAAATGGATCAACCTCAATAATCGGCGTTCCAACCAATGGCTCCGTGTAGACCGTCCTTGGGTCATCTCCACTGAGCGGTCTGGAGAGGCAGTTGAGCGATCCATGGCGACTGATTTCCTGAGCACAGTATTCTTTTCAAACCCCTTGAGGTGCGCCATGAGCGAGATCCTTTCCACGCCTAATCCCGAGCCGAGCCTGTACGGTGATGAGCCCAAGGCCTCGTTGCCACCCGCCAAGCCGCAGGGAGTTTGGGATCAGTTGATGGGTGTTTTCACGGAGCCCAGCGACGTGTTCCGTCGTCTGCGAGTGGCTCCGTCCTGGGTTGGCGCTTTCCTGCTCGCCCTTGGTATTGGGCTGTTTGCCACCATCGTCTGGGCGGCCAAGGTTGATCAGGAAGCCATGACCCAGCGGAAATTCGAAGTTATCGAACGAGTCTTTCGCACGGAAATCCCTGCAGCCAGTGTGGACCAAGCGATGGAAAAGGTTGCCACCCAGGGCAAGCCCTTCATCTCATCTTCACTGGGTGTTGTAATTGGGGTGCCTTTCGTGCTGGTGGTCATGTCCGGCATTCTCTTTGCCTTTTCGCGTTTTGGGGGCGAAGACGAAGAAGTCACCTTCGCTCATGCATGGGCCGCCATCACGGTTCATGGGCTCACGATGGTGCCGATCACCTTGCTCGCAGGAATCATGTGCTTGATTAGGAATGTGGGTGGAGCATCTTCCTTCGCGAGTATGGCGCCCACAAATCTGGGCTTCTGGATCCAGCCCGATAACCCTTGGTTATCCGGTGTGCTTGGCCTTTTTGATCCGTTCTATTTCTTCTCTTTCATTGCGCTCTATCTGGCCGCCCGGCACACGATGCGTCTCAAAACGTGGGCCACTGCGCTGTTTCTTGGAATCATGGGCTTCTTCGGCTTCGTGTTTCATTTCATGGGTGGGATTTTTCGATGACCACACGCAAGACAAAAATTCTTATCGGCGCGGGCTCGGCCCTCGTTCTTCTCATCATTCTTGGCACCGTCTTTGGCGGTGGGCGTGATGAATCGGACGCCTATTCCTGGGATCGCATTACCAAAGGTGATATCCGCGAAACCATTACCGCCAGCGGGGAAATTCAGGCCCGCACCAAGATCAGCATTGGCACCTCTGTCATGGGTGAGATCAAGGCCCTGCATGTGAAGGACGGACAGGATGTGAAGGCTGGGCAACCGCTGGTCACCATCGACCAAGAACGTCTAAAGCAGGGTTTGATTCAGGCAACCGCCGCGTTGGAAGGTGTTCGTCAGGATTCTGGCCGCATGAAGGCGGCCAAGACCCGGGCCGAAGAAAACTTCACACGCATGGAGAGCCTCTACAAGCAGGGCCTGATTAGCGATGAGGAATATCGCCAGGCGCGCCTGAACCGCGATACTTCCGCGCTCAGCTTTCAGTCCTCCGAGGCCAGCATTCATCAGAGCCAGGCCAACCTCGCTTCAATGAAGGATTCTCTGAGCAAATCCGAGCTGCGCGCGCCTATTTCTGGACGCGTTACGGGGCTGAAGGCGCTCAAAGGCGAGACCGCCATTCCGGGCCAGAGCAATCTGCCGGGCGCCATGCTCATGGTCATCTCGGATATGAGCGAAATCATTGCTGAGATCAAAGTGAACGAAAGTGAAGTGGTGCGCACCCGCATTGGTCAAACCGCTCAGGTGATGGTGGAATCCTTCCCGGGCCGAGTCTTCCCCGGCAAGGTCTACGAGGTGGCCACGGCTTCTGAAAAGATCGGCCAGGACGCCAATATGTATTTGGTGAAAGTGGCCTTGGAAATGACGAGTGCGGATGTGGCCAGCCTGCGCCCTGGCATGAGTGCACGGGCCATCGTGCTCACCAACGAAGCCAAGGGCGTGCTTCGCGTGCCCCTTCAATCGGTACTGGAGCGTGAAGGCACCATGGAAGACGCCCAGAAGAAGGGTCTGCTGAGTCCCGAGGGGCGCAACGTCGCCTTTGTGGTCAAGGATGGCCGCGCCACCGAACGCACCGTGAAGACAGGCATTGCCAACACGCAGTTTATTGAAGTGAAGGATGGCCTCCAGGAGAACGAGCAGGTGCTCACGGGCCCAGTGCGAAAGCTCAAGGAAATGAAGGAAAAGGCCACCGTGAAGGTGCGTGCCAAGTCCGATCAGGAACTCGAGGAAGAAGCGAAAAAACGCAAGGGGCAGAAGTCGTGACGGACAGTCTCGAACCTTTTCATGCGGCCCTGAAGGCCCTGCGCGCCAACAAGATGCGCAGTGCGCTCACATCCCTGGG
>JAUYES010000022.1 GCA_030691225.1 Holophaga sp.
TTCATGCGCCTTCGGAGTCAAGGCAAGGAAGGGTTTGAACGCGAAGGCCAAGGCCTCGGTCTTAGCCTCTTGGTGCAGGTCGCTCAAAAGGAAGGGTGGGGACTCACCCTCGCCTCGGCCCCCGATGCAGGTTTTTTGGCCACCCTTGAGATTCGAGCCCTTTAGCCTCTTTTTTTTGAAAAAATCGCTTTTGTGATTTTTTCCTAAAGGACCCATTGCCTTTACCGGGTCGCTATCGCAAGGTGAGATGTATTCACGGGATCGAACCCAATGACCCATCTACTCGTGGTCGAAGACGAGCCGAATCTTCGCCAATTGCTCGTAACCAACCTCACCTTCGAGGGATACTCCGTGGAGGCTGTGGACGATGGCCTGAAGGGCTTGATCGCCCATCGGACTAAGCGCGCCGACCTCATCGTGCTTGATCTCATGCTTCCCCATATGGACGGATTTCAGGTCATCCAGGAATTGCGAAAGACCAAGGATCACGTACCAGTAATCATGCTGACGGCCCGGGGTTCAGAATCGGATCGAGTGCACGGACTCAGCCTTGGGGCCGATGACTATCTCGTTAAACCATTTTCGGTGCTGGAATTCATAGCTCGAATCAAAGCCATCCTCCGCCGGACCCACCCACAAACAATGCCCACTGTCCTGCAATCGGGCGCCTATCGCTTCGATCTCACCGCCATGACGGCCAGTAGGGACAACCGCCCGCTGGATCTCACGCCCCGCGAATTTCGGCTGCTGGAAATCCTAATAACCCATGCGGGGCATACCCACAGCCGGTCGGAGCTCTTGGATCAAGCCTGGGGGGCCGATGCGCGACCGACCCCTCGCACGGTCGATGTCCATATCGCCAACCTTCGAAAAAAGTTGGGCGATGACGGAGAAAAAAACCTAATCGCCACCGTTGGCGGTGAAGGCTATCGATGGACCGTTCTAGTAGAACCCGTTCACTGAAGGGTGGGATGCACCAATTCATCACCTAAGGAGAGTTCGAGTGTCTCGAAGGGAGCTTTCAATCGAAACGTGGCCCCAGGCACCAATTCCGGCAAAGCCCTGAAGCGAGGCGAAGGCAACAACTGGATTTCACCCGGTCCGAGTCGAGGAAGCTCCATGTCGAGCCAGGTCGCCATGGGCGAGGTGCGGCGATGATCTCCGACCCAGAGTTCGAAATTGCCTTCGAAGTCCATATCAGGTTTGAACCAAGCTCCGAGCACCGCCCCATGGGCATCCTCCAGCGCTAGACAGTAGCCAGCTAGGCCACCGCCACGCCAACCCACCATCGCCAAGGTCGGCTGAGGCCATCGGCCGAGAATGGCACCGGGCCCCTGCACCTGATGAGTATCCAGAATCTGACCATTCGCACTCCGCATCCCCAGTGGCTCCGGAAGGCATGCCAGCAGCCGAACATGGCTCAAGGGAAAGGCCAGCAACTCGGGAAGATCTCCCCGCCGATGCCATTTTTCGGCGTAGGCCAAGGCTAATCGCGCCCGATGAAAGGCCCTGGGACCCGATTCCAGTAACGACTGAAGCCGCGATGGGAGCAGCACCTCTGCCAAGGCATCGGGCCGCCCCTCTCCGAGCCGCGTCAAGCGAGCCACTTCGATTCCGTGAAGATCCACGATCCGGCTGGGATCCGAGGGCAACGGAGCCACCAAGGCTTGGCGCTCGCGACCCTCCTCCATCCAGACAGCCGTCCCCAAGCAAAGAGGCAACCGATCGACTAGTTTGGACATGAAAATCCCCATAGGTCTTCCAATGAGGCTAACGCAAGGGTCATCCTTAGGCATGATCGAACCTCGCCCCACGCCTTGGAATCCCGACCGACGTTGGGCAGATCCCCTTATTGCGTTGTTACTTTTGCTTTCAGTGCTAACGACCTTCGAGGCCCTGCGCGCACAGCAAAAGCCGCGGCCGGAATCGCATCGCCCCGGCCTCCAGAGCCGCGTGATGGAACTGCAAGCGGCGGGCATGGCGATCACCGGTCGGAATCGACCCATGCCGCCTCCGAAAGCCGCTGCACCGTGGGACCGCGCCGTTCAAGCCATCCTTCTCGCAGAAACCGGCAGCCAAGCCGAGGGCCTTCGCCAAGCGGCCACGACGCCAGAACCCTTCCAGCGAGCCTGGAGAGGGGTATACGGAGGAGAGGAATTGCCTTCCGCCAAGGAAATCGAAGCACTCCGAGAGCCCCTCGGCGCGGGCTATGCCTTCCACCGATTCCAGGCCGCCTTGGCGGAACGTCAGCACCAGGACCCCGAACCTTTGCGAGCTCGTGCTCGCTCCTGGGCGCTGCCTCGACTCGCGTTTCTAGGCCTTGGTGGGCTGACACTCCTGGGCTTAAGCCTTGTGGGAATCATCTCGACTGGCCTTCTGCTCTTTAAAAAGGATGCGATCAAACCTGCTGGCCTGGCACCTTGTCCGATGACTTGGCGGGCTGCGGCCCTGGCCTTTCTGGGCTGGTTCGTGGCACTACGGTTTTCCGGCACCGTGGCCGCCTTGCTCTTCGCGTTTCTACCACTTCCAAAAGTGCTAGCCCTTCCCTTCGCCTATTCATTTCATGTGTGGGTGGGCGTCAGGCTATTGCTGCGCGCTGAAGGCACAACTCTCCGCCAAGCTTGGAAGCGAATGACACCCGGTCCCACACCTCGGGCCATTGGCTGGGCCGCTGCCTTTCTAGGTATTGCCTTGGTTTCCGTTCTCCTTGTGGGGCTCCTCCTTCAGCCCTTGGTGCGTCAAGCCGAACCACCCCAGCGAGAGCTCTTGGACCTTATCGGGGGAATCACCAATCCAATGGCCATGCTGCTGCTTTTCGCGACCATCGCTGGGCTCGCGCCTCTTTTTGAAGAATGGCTGTTCCGAGGCACCCTCCTGCCCTGGCTGGGGCACCTTTTTTCAGAGCGAGGGGTGCGAGGCGGCTGGCTCCTGGCTGTAGTTTTTTCCGGCCTAATGTTTGGCGCCATGCACCTTCAACCGGCAGCCTTGCCAGGCCTCTGCACCTTGGGCATGGTGCTGGGCTGGGCCTTTCTCCGCACGGGCAATCTTTGGACGACCGTGGTGATGCACGCCTGCTGGAATGGCGGCGTCTTCGTAATGATCCGGGTCTTGGCCTAAAAATTGGACTCAGCCCTGCGGAATGTAGGTACGCAAGATATCCAACAACCACATCACCAGTGGACCGAAGACCAACACGATTAGGATCCACTTGAGCAGCGTCTTGGGACTGATGCCATCCCCTTCGGCACTGGAGCCTGGGGCTCCGCTGCGCACGGGCATGGGGCGCTGCCCGGCGTTGGTGGACTGTCCTGATTCCAGTTCGATGCGAACAGCGGCGGTGGTGGGTGTCAAAACGGGTCGAACCGAGTTACTACGGCCAGCAGTGCTGCGCTGAGCAATGCCAGAGCCTGTGTCTTGGGCCGTCGAGGGTCGTGGCCGAGAGCGCCGCAAGGGCACAATGTCACCGGAGTGATCGTCGTGACAGAAAAGATCTTCCACTCGACCCTTAGCTGCACTGTCCAAGGGGTAGGCATCAATCAGGGCAGTCAAAAATTCAATCAGGGTTTCGTAGCGATCTTCCGGATCGGTGGCCAAGGCCTTGCGGAAGATATTTCCGAGATCACCCGACATGCCTTGGGGAGTGACAATCGCCTCGTGGAGAACATGGGTGATCACCGCAGCCACGTTGTTCCCGGGATGTGGCAACTGACCCGTCATCAATTCAAAGGCCGTCACCCCAAAGGCATAGCGATCCGAACTGGGCGTGGGATCTGCTCCCCGCAGGAGTTCGGGGGCGCTGTAAGCAGGACTCCCAAGGAACTCGCCCTGGGAAGTAAGCCGAGGGGCCATGGTTTTGGCAATGCCAAAATCCATCAGCTTGATGCGGCCATCTTCGCTGACCAGAATATTATCGGGCTTGATATCCCTATGAATAATCGCGTGACGATGAGCAGCTCGCAGAGCCCGCATGGCCTGAATCAGAATGCCCAAACGGGTTTCGGGCTCCAGGGTGCCCTCCCGAATGTATTTTCCGAGGCTCTGCCCTTCGACATATTCCATGGCGAGAAAAGGACCGAGATTCTCTTCCTCGCCCACATCGTAAATAGTGACAACGTTCGGATGATTGAGCTGGGCTGAGATTTCGGCCTCTCGCTTGAAGCGATCCAGAGCCAAGTCCCGCTCTTCACCAATAGCGCGCACAACCTTAATGGCGAGGCGGCGCTTCAGCATTGGGTCTTCGGCGAGGTAGACCGATCCCATCGCCCCCTGTCCAAGGAGGCGCTGAACTTGGTAACGCCCGATATTTCTGGGATGTTCTGCCATTAGTCAACCGATCCACAATCATAACCTTGGCAAAGGATACCGAGTGCACTCCTTTCTAAATGAAAAGCAACGCTAGAATCAAAGACACGGAATCCCGGGCCAGCCTGGGCACAACGAACCCCCTGCGAGGAGCCCCATGGCCGCCCTAATCGAAGCAATCAACGTCAAGCGCAAGATGTTCTTCCAGTTCGAAGACACCCCCTACCATTGCCTGGATGCCGAAATTTCTACCCCCACCGCCCGCGGCGGCCAGACCCTGGTTCGTCTCAAAATGCGCAACCTGTTGACCCGTGCCGTCTTCGATAAGACTTTTAAGGCCGGTGATAAATTCGCCGAGCCCGATCTTGCGGTGGTCCCCGCCAGTTTTCTTTACTCCGATGGCGATGGCACCCATTTCATGGACCAGGAAACCTACGAAACCCACACGCTGAACGAAGAAATGATGGGCGATGCCATGGATTTCCTGATCGAAGGTCAGATCATCCAGATCCAGAAATTCAACGGCCATCCCATCGGCCTCCAGCTCCCGACCCATGTTGAACTCACCGTCACCTACACCGAACCGGGCGCTCGTGGCGATACGGCCTCCGGGAACGTCTCCAAGCCAGCCACGCTCGAGACCGGCATTGAGATTCGCGTGCCCCTCTTCATCAAAGAGGGTGAAAAGGTAAAAGTGGCCACAGAAACCCGGGAGTTCGCGGGTAGAGCCTAAGCCATGAGGAAGTTCCGTCTAGGGCAAAGCCGAGAGGCTCACGATCTCGATAGCCGGGATGTTTACGCTCGCGAGGGGCGGGCTCAAAGCAAGCGGCGCCAGCAGAGTGCGGATCGCCTGCAGACCGGCATTGAGGCCCACGATGGGGAAACGATGCTCCGCCTTCCCGATCCCGAACCCTGGATGCATTTCGCCGAAGCCACCCTCATCCAGCGCCATAGCCAATGGGTCGATCTGGAACTGGAAGACCGCACCCAATTGCGGGCTTCCCTCTCCGGCAAGCTCAAGGGCGTCAAACTGGTGGTGGGTGATCGGGTTCGTTATTCGCCAGTGCCCATCGAGGCCGTCGATCCTACCGGCCCCCAGGTGCAAGTGGTGGCCGTGATGCCGCGGCGCACCTTGCTGCGGCGGGGCGGAATTGATGATCGCGAGCCCTGGCAACTCATCGCCGCCAATGCCGATGAGCTTTGGATTTGCGCCGCCGTGGTGGATCCGCCCCTGCGACCCGGCCTCCTGGAACGCGCCCAGACCCTGGCTCTCGCGGCTGGGCTCACCTTCCGCATCGTCGTGACCAAACGAGATAAAGCCAGCGAAAAAGACACACTCCCCGAACTGGACCCCCTCCGCGAGCAGCATGTGCCGATCGTGGAAACCAGTGCCGTCAATGGCTCGGGCCTGGAAGAGCTAAAAGTGCTGCTCCGCGATCGAGTCGTCGTTCTGGTGGGGCATAGCGGAGTGGGGAAGAGCACGCTCGTGAACGCGCTGATGCCGGAAGTGCTGGCTCTGAAGACTGGCGGCATGAGTCGCTGGGGCACCGGGCGCCAAACAACTACGGCCGCCAAATGGTTGCCAACGATCTATGGCGGCACCCTCATCGATACCCCCGGCATCCGCACCCTCAGCGTGCGGGGACTCGACCGAGCCATGCTGCATACCGTTTTTCCCGAACTCCCCAGCGAATGGGTGGGAGACCCCAG
>JAUYES010000029.1 GCA_030691225.1 Holophaga sp.
CGCTTCGATAGCAGCATAGAGGCCTCCAAGACCCTGGGGGTAAAGCAGGGTATTTTCCAACTCGTTTCATACGTAGGAAAGAATCCATCCTATCAGATCAGGCATAAAACTCAGGGCCGCAGCATTCCAGATTCTGCCCATGTACAGCCAAAGAGCCCTATTCTGAAATCATCCCCACGCTCTGCTCACATGAATGGATTCCCGAATGCTGACACAAATTGGCAAGTACCAAATCAAACGCATCCTCGGCAATGGCGCCATGGGTGAGGTATACCTCGGTGTGGATCCCAGCATCGGCCGCGACGTGGCCATCAAGACCATTCTGCCTTCCTCCGCAGAAAGTGCAGAAATGAAGGAACGTTTCGCTCGGGAAGCCAAGGCTGCCGGCACGCTCAATCACCCTAACCTTGTTACCATCTACGAATTCGGCGAGGACCAGGGCGTGCTCTTTATCGCCATGGAATTTGTGCCAGGCAACGATCTCGAACAGTTGATCATCGACCAGACACTTACCCGCACCGAGATTCTGGAGGTCCTGGCCCAGGTCTGCGATGGCCTGTTCTACGCGCACCAGCGCCAAATCATCCATCGCGATATCAAACCCGCCAATGTCCGCGTGGAGCGCGAAGGAAATCGCCTGCACACCCGCGTGATGGATTTTGGCATCGCCCGAGTCGGGAATTCGGACATGACTTCCACCGGCATGGTGATGGGCACCGTGAGCTACATGGCGCCGGAATACATCCGCACCGGTCGACCCGACGCCCGCAGCGACCTCTTCGCCGTGGCCGTAATGCTCTACGAAGCCCTCTCGGGTCGGCGACCCTTCGCCGGCGACACCGCTCCCACCATCCTGTACAAAATCGTGAACCAGGAGCCGGAGCCCCTGGATCTCAGCCATTTCGAAGGCATCAGCCCATCGATCCGCCACATCCTGGATCGCGGCCTGGACAAGGATCCTGATCAGCGTTTCCAGACCGCAGAAGAATTCGCCAAGGCCCTGCGCGCGGCCAAAGATCCCACCTGGAAGGGCCAGGCCCTAGCACCTACGCTGGCACCAGTGATGCCCCCGGCGCTCACAAGCACAGAACCCACCACGCACCTGCGCTCCGCCGCGATCGCCCCTGTGCCTGCGCCTGGGTTGCCTCCACCCATGCCATCGATCCCCGTGGCCCCCCAAAAAACCACCTTGAAAGCCTCTTGGCTGATCGCCGCAACCCTCGTGATACTGGCCGTCGGTGGCATCTTCGCCTGGAAGATTTTCAGCCGACCCCCCGAGGACCTAATCCCCGCCAGCACCACCATACAGCCCAGCGCCGATACAACCCCAGCGCCCGCCAGCACCGGCCTGCCCGCAAATAGCCAGGAAACCCCGGCCTCACCTTTGAACCCGGAATCCCCCGAATCGCCCTTGAAGCCGGAAGCCCCCCTGCCCCTAGTAAAAAGCGGCGATGGCGTGGAAATCCGCACCAAGGAATCC
>JAUYES010000036.1 GCA_030691225.1 Holophaga sp.
CTCAAGCCAAACCAACTCCGAGTTGGCTTTCTGAGTTCGATAAGGACGCAACTTCAGGCGGAGGGCTAGGGTGACTTGGCGACGTTGGGCAGCGCTAGCGGCTATCTGCGGTGTAATTATTTGGGGAATGACGCTCATCCCCAAATACCGCACCCCCCTTCCGCTCTTGCTCGTGCGCCCCGCACCAGAGTCAAAGTGGGTTGGCATCGACGCCAAGCAGCGGATCGGCATCATGCTGTTGGTGCAAGATGCTTTAGAGATCAGTGCGGATCGAACGGTGCTGACCGAGGCACCCCAGGGGCAAAAGGGGACTGCGAAATACGAAGTGCTCGAAGTGTCTGCTCATCGAAATGGGGATGACCTGACTCTTCTGATCGACCGCACCACGGTTGATGGCAAGCGGAGTCAGCTGCAATCCTCTGGCCAGCCGTTGGAGTCACTTCGTGCACTAACCCGAGCACTGGGTTCCGAAGCCAAGGCTCTGGCGGCGTTGCTGCCCGTCAAACCCACGGCCTTTTGGGAATTGAGTCGCCTTTTGGCGCTGACATCGCCGATGGTTTTTTCCGAAGAAATCAAGCGAGCTCAGATCTTGGTGGATCAGGAGGCTGAAAGTGCGGGAGCCCATTACGCTCTTGGGAATCTTTTGTACCGCCAACTATTAATCGATGCAGCCAACAATGAAGATTCACGCAGTCATTGCGAAAAATATCTCCTAAAAGCATTGGAGTTGGTGCCCGGCTATCCGCGGGCTGCTTGCAAGATGGTGCGGATGAAAACGGATGTGGGAACCCCCAAAGAGGCCTTGGAAATGGCTTTCGAATTCCGCCGCAGCCATCCGCGAAATTTCGAAATCTATGGTGCTTTGGCATATGCCGCACGGAATTGCGGGTTACTGGATGGGGCCCTGGAATCCTTGCGGAGCCGAGAAGCCTTTTGTGGCGGCCTTGTAACCGACCCTGGACTTACCGAGAACACATACCTCTATTCCGGGGATCTCGATAGGTTTCAACGGACCCTGATTCCAATCAAAGACGCCCCTTTGAGCTTGATTCGGGAATTCTATCGGGGCTATCTATGCCTGCTTCGCGGTGATCAGAGCCGTGCTGCCACATTCTTCGCTCAGCCTGACCGGGGGACGGATCGGAAACAATTCGAGTCCCTTTCAAGGGTGTACAGTCTGGCCTTGAAGGGGCAGCCAGAAGCTGCCTTGGCGGAGTTGCGGCAGCTTCGAACCGAACGGTCGATCCTCCGAGTTCCTGATGGCGAATTCACCTTCAAACTGGCCGAGGCCTTTGCCTTTCTTGGCCAACGTGACGAGGCCATCGATGCGGCCTACCGAGCCTACGGTCAGGGATTTGGATGCACCCGGTGGTACCGTGAAAGCCCAATGCTGATTAACCTTCGGGGCCTTCCTCGATGGAATGCTTTGATTCAGCATCTTCAAGAACGCCAAACGTTGATGGAGCTGGCTTTTCCAGCCCATCGGTTTGGGATGGAATAAACAGCGAGCCACGATTGTGCCAATGAAAAAAACTTCAGAGACTGCCCTTTCCCTTCGAGCTGCCGGAATGAAGGCCACGCCTCAGCGGCGGGCCATTCTGCAAATATTGGAAAGTAGCGACCGACCATTATCTGTCGAAGAAATTCGACAGCAATGCGGAGATGAATCCGGCGTACCGACCATCTATCGAAACCTGCAATGTTTCGTCGATCAAGGGTGGGCCGAAGCCTTGGTAGGGGTCGATCAAGTCATGCGTTTTGTGCGGTGCCACTCGACTGGCCACCACCACCACCTTCAATGTGAAGGCTGTGGCCGCACCGTAGAAGTCCAAACCTGCGCGGTGGAAGCGAGCCTCGCCACGCTTGGGCAACCGGCCGGCTTTCGTGTGACCCGCCACCAACTGGCGCTCTTTGGTTTGTGTCCGGAATGTCAGAATCAATAAACCAAAGGGCTCCATTGGAGCCCTTTGGTTTATTGCCTGCCGATAGTCACTTCGTTGGGGCAGCCTGGGTGGACTTGTCGGCTTCCTGCTGGAGTTTGTCGACGCGTTCCTGCATCTTCTGGATGGCTTTCTTTAGGGCTTCAATTTCGGTTTTGGGATTTCCATCCCGGCCCCGGAAAACCACTACTCCTTCACTGGATCCATTGATATCGTGCTTTTTGACGATCGCATGCTTGCCATCACCATCGGTTTCCACATCCAGAGTAATTGTGTCTGGACCGCCCTCCTGCATGTAGACGGTTAAGGGCTGCCCGTCCTTTCCAGACTGTTTCACGACGATGCGCTTCTTGATTTCCTTTTTAATCTTCTCGCCCAGTTGGTGGTCGTGTTTAGCAGCCTTGGCATCGGTCATGATCATTCGGATGTTTTCATTTCTGAGCGCATCGGAGGCGGCGAGTTTTCGCGCCTGTGTGGCGACTTCTTTCGCCTGCTTGGAGAGATCGGCTCGCAGTCGCGCCAAGTCCGCCTCGGAACTGCCTTTGGCCATGTGTTGCTCGGCGATTTTTTTGGCCATCTCTTCAAGGCGATTCGCTTGCGCCTCCAACTCTTTCTCGTGCTTGGTATTCCCAGCTTCTCCGGTCCAGGTCAGGCGCATCTCTTTGGAGGGAGAATCGGTGATGTTGATTCGAAGCTTCTTTGTAGCCTCTAGATTCTTCTTAAGCCAAGCTTCAGCCTGGGCATCGGGTGCCACTTCCTTGCCTTCCACCTTCCAGGTGCGCTTCTCGCCGCCAGGGCCTCGTTCGGCTATGAAACTTCGGTTTTGTTCTCCATCCTTGCCTTCGACTTCGATGCGAGCGCCATCTTCAAGCAGCAGGGAGGGTGTGGTTTCGGGCTGGATTTTAACCTTCCCGGTCATTTGAATACTGACTCGGCGGGGAGTCTTTTCGTCTTTGCTCACCATGACAAAGGCGACTTTCTTTTCTTTGTGAGTATCCTTTTTGACTTCAGTGGCCTTGGGCGTTTCCTGTTGCCTCAATCCAAACGTACTAGCGGCACCCAGAACCGAAACCGCAAGGGCCGCAATAAGGCCGACGCGGGCGGCGGGGGAAGGTGGGAGCTTGGGGGCAAGGATGCGACGGATGCGATTCATGAGAGTTCCTCCGGTAGCCGCGAGGGCCAGATTGGAATTTAGTTCGGGGCGGAGTTCTTCCAGGGCGGTCAAGGCCCGGGCATAGAGCAGGGGATCTCCGCAAAGAGACACGGCGATGTCGTCGCAGCAGTTCTCGCGCTCGGCGCGGATCTGTGCGGAAAGCCACCAGGCCGCAGGATGGAAGAAGAGCAGGACTTCCATGGCGGATTGCAGCAGGTTCACAAGGTAATCGTGACGGCGCACGTGGGCTAGCTCGTGGGCAAGGATCGTCTCTAAGGCGCGTGGATCCATGGCAGTAAAAAGGGCTGCTGGGACCAAAATCAAGGGGCGAAGCCACCCTAGGACAATGGGAACTTCCACGGCCAGGGATTTCATTAAGCGGACCGGGCGTTTGACTCCTAGGTCCCGAGCGAGCCATTGCAGGCGGCTTTGCCACTGCACATCCACGGTTTCGGCACCGAACCACCGGAACCGCTGGATCCAAAACCAACCGCCGGCCAACCGCAGACTCATGGCAGAAACACCGAACACCCACGCCGCAATCAGCCAAGGCATGAAGGAATGCAGGCCTTGAATTGTGGATGGGGCTTTCGATCGTAGAAGCGTCACCGCCAACTCGCCACCCTCCGTTCCTCCGGAGAAACCAAGGCCCGGTGGCGTCCAGAGCAGGAAAAAAGTTGCAGTTGGTAGCACCAGCATTGAAACCAACGCAGTACATCCAGCCAGGTAGCGGGCTTTTGGGCCGCGTGTTTGCAGGCCTCGAAGAACGATCCAGGCGATTCCACCAAGAATGGAGCACTGCCACAAGGAGTGGATTAGGGCCCACCCCAGTGCCGAGCCGAAAGCTGAATCAACAATCTGCATCAACTTTCACCCCCTTCGTCCAGGAGCTTACGGATTTCATCCAATTCCTGCTTAGAGGCCCGCTTGGCCTGCAAGGCTTGGATCACCAGTTTTGCCGCTGATCCCCCGAAGGCCCGCTCCATGAGATCTCCCAAGAGAGATCGCTGGGTTTGGGTTTCGGAAAGCGTGGCGGCGAAAACGTGGCTTCGCTCGGATTCATTCCGAAGCACCAGCCCCTTTTCTGTCATGACCTGAAGGCTCTTGAGAACCGTGGTGTACCCCAGATCTCGGGTTCCCGAAAGCACATCGTGGATCTGTCTCACCGTGCTGGGGCCGCGGTCCCACAGTACATTCAAGACAGCCAGTTCGGCATCGGTGGGCCGGGGTAGGTTCATGGGGTCTCCAGATTGCTACGACGACAAGCGTACGGCGATCGCCGTAGATGTCAATACTTTCTTAGACGCAAAGGTTTTTCACTATAGTGTTCGGTGTCTTGCTGGAACTTTTTCGTGCCCCAACGCGTTGCGAGCTTATCCTCATCCGAAGAGGTCGAACGATGTGCGAAGAATCGCTTACGCCGATGCAGGAATCGGAGAAGTTGCTAGAAGCGACTCACCCCACGGGTCAAGAACCGCCAATCAGCATCGGCATTTTGCCCTTTATGGATTTAAGCCAGGATGCGGCCGAAGGCCACCTGTGCGAAGGCCTTGCAGAAGAAATTCTTCAAGGTTTGAACAAGGTAGAGGGCATTCGGGTGCTTTCCCGGACCTCCACCTTTCTCTATAAAGATGCCGATTTGCCTGCCGAAGAAATCGGGAAACGGCTCGGAGTTCACTACCTCCTGACGGGCAGTCTGCAAAAGGAAAATGCCCGATTAATGCTGAATCTGGAGTTGATAGCGGTGAATTCTGGACAGCCGCTTTGGACAACGCATAGCACTCGCGAAGGGGCGGATATCTTTTCGCTTATCGCCGAATTGGTTGGTGGTGTTGCTTTGGCCTTGAACTTGATAGCACCGGGGCCAAAGCATTCCCCGGTCAATTTGGAGGCCTACGATTTCTACTTGAAGGGTCGCCAGTATTATTTCCGTTTCAATCGCCACGGAATGGCATTCGCGCGCGAGGAATACCAGCAAGCGTTGGCCATTGATCCCGAATTTGCTTCTGCCTGGG
>JAUYES010000040.1 GCA_030691225.1 Holophaga sp.
AGTGGACCGTCATCGAATTCGGTGGCCCCACCTGCGTGCCCTGCAAGAAGATGCAGCCCATCCTCGCCGAGCTGCAGCAGCAGTTCGGGGACCGCGCCCTGGTGCGCAATTTCTATGTCACGGAGCATCCCAAGGAAGCCCGCGCCCACAAGGTCATGGCCATGCCGACGCAGGTGGTTTTCGATCCCAGCGGCAAAGAAGTGGCCCGGCACATCGGATTCTGGGAGAAGGGTGACTTCCTGGCGGCACTCGCGAAGGCTGGCCTGAAATGACGGAGTGGCTTCAGTCCCTTGCGGAGATGATGGCGCAGGCTTCCGCTGCCAAGCAGCTTGGCATTGTCTTTCTCGGAGGACTGCTTACTTCCATGAATCCCTGCGTCCTGGTCGCCGCCCCTCTGGTGGTGGGCTTCACAGGGGGGACTAAAGAAGGCCGTCACCATCCGATGCTCTTATCGGGTGTCTTCGTGCTCGGCTTGGCCGCGGCTTTCACCGTGCTCGGCTTGGTGGCCGCCCTTACGGGTTCGCTCTTGGGTGATATTGGCTGGGGCTGGAAGGCGCTGCTGGGCGTGATTCTCCTGCTGCTGGGGCTCCATTTGCTGGGCCTCTTTAATCTGCCCACGCCCTCCCATGGTTTTCTCGCCCGGTTTCAAGGGGCAGGTCTGATCGGTGCCTTCATCATGGGTGCTCTCACCGGCACCCTAAGTGCCCCCTGTGCAACCCCGGCCCTGGCCGCGGTGCTTACGGTCGTGGCCATTCAGAAGAAAATCCTCTGGGGTGGCGTGCTGCTCTTTACCTACGCCGTAGGCCACGTGCTGCTGCTCTTTTTGGCCGGGGCATCTTCGGGGTGGGCCAGTCGGTATGCCGAGAGCCACTTCTCCAAGGTCATGGGACGCTGGCTGCCCAGGGTCATGGGGATCATGCTCGTGGGCTGCGCCATCTGGGTGATGGTCCTGGCCTGGCAGGCAAAGGTTGCGGGGTGATGCATGAGGGGTCCGGGGGGCCATTTCCGGGTATGTTTTGGCGGGCTGTCCGACGGCTTGCGGGCGCAAAGCCTTCGCTCGGTATGAGCTGCCCTGCACGGCGGTGGTCCTTACGGAGATGGGAGTGGAGAAGGGAGTCACCCTCATCACGCCCGAGGTCATCACGCAGGTGACCGCGGCCGTGCGTGCCGCCTGCCCCAGCCCTGAACCCCAGCCAGAGTAAGGAGATCCCATGGCCACAGACTGGAAAACGGAAGCCAAGCCCCTCACCCTCATTGCCGCCGCCTTCGCGGTGGCTTTCATGCTGCCCACGGATACGCCCCGCTTCCAGAGCGCGGTGATGGAGGGGCTGCACCTGGTGAAGTGGTACGCCCGGGAGCACATGGCACTCTGCGTGGTGCCCGCGCTCTTCATCGCAGGCGCTATCGGTGTTTTCGTGAGCCAGGCAGCGGTAATGCGCTACCTGGGAGCAGGCGCGAAGCGGTGGGTGGCCTATGGTGTGGCCTCGGTCTCTGGAAGCGTGCTGGCCGTCTGCTCCTGCACGATCCTGCCGCTCTTCGCGGGCATCTACAAGCGGGGCGCAGGGCTAGGGCCCGCCGCCGCTTTCCTATACGCAGGACCCGCCATCAACGTTCTGGCCATCATTCTCACGGCGCGGATCCTGGGGCTGGAACTGGGCACGGCTCGCGTGGTGGGGGCCGTGGGGTTCAGCATTGTGCTGGGCTTGCTGATGCACCTGCTCTTTCGCAAGGAGGAATCGGTGCGCACCGAGGCCGCCCTGGCTGAGCCCCCCGCGCCGGAAGGCCGCCCGCTGCACCAGACGCTCGCCTTTTTCGGCAGCATGATCGCCATCCTGGTATTCGCCAACTGGGCTCCCTCCCGGAATGCGCTGGGCTGGTGGGAGGCGATCTACCAGGCCAAGTGGTGGATCACCGGCGCCTTTGGCCTCGGTTTCGGCCTGATCCTGGTGCGTTGGTACGGCGTGGCCCTTTGGAAACTGAGCGCCCTGGGGGGAGGCGTCGTGGCCTTGGCGGTCCTAAAGCCCGGAGTGCCGGATCTAGCCTTCAGCCTTGGGACGTTGGGGCTAGGCTTCATTGCTTCCCGGAGTGAGGGGGAGGTCGGGGACTGGTTCGACCAGACCCTGGGCTTTGCCAAGCAGATTGTTCCGCTGCTGCTCGGGGGCGTTTTCGTGGCGGGAATCTGCCTGGGGCGACCGGGCCAGGAGGGCCTGATCCCGAGTGCCTGGATCGCCAGCCTGGTGGGGGGCAACAGCCTCGCCGCCAATTTCATAGCTTCTCTCAGCGGGGCCTTCATGTATTTCGCCACACTGACGGAGATCCCCATCCTTCAGGGTTTGATGGGGTCTGGCATGGGCAAGGGGCCCGCCCTCGCCCTCCTGCTGGCAGGTCCAGCCCTGAGCCTGCCCAGCATGCTTGTGCTCAACGCGGTGCTCGGTTTCAAGAAAACTGCGGCTTTTGTCTCCCTGGTCGTTCTGCTGGCAACCGTGACCGGCTGGCTTTTTGGGCTGATGGTCGCTTAATAACCACACCGCAATACCTTTGGAGGTTTCCATGAAGAAGCTGCAAATCCTAGGCACTGGGTGTCCCAAGTGCAAAAAGCTGGCAGAACTCACAGACCAGGCGGCCAAGGAGCTCGGCCTGTCCTACGAGCTTGTGAAAGTAACCAGCATCAATGACATCACCGCGTTTGGTGTGATGATGACCCCGGCTCTTGCCGTGGATGGTGCGGTGAAAGTATCCGGCAAAGTTCCAAGCCTGGACGAGATCAAGCAGATGATCGGCTGACAGGAACGGGCGTCCCCTCGCCTGCTTCACCAGCTCTCCTGCTCCCCTGCTCCCCCTCGTGGCGTTAGCGAACCGGAGCGACTGGGCGGATTCTGGGCTTGGTCTTCGAAATGATTTTGGAGATTTGTGGCGGTCTTGGATCGGGCGATTCGGGAGCGAGGCAAGCCTCGGTCGATCACCCTGGGGATCCAGCTAGGCACTCGACTGGGCTCGAAGGTGTCAGGCCCGAAGGAATTTCGCTTCAATCGTGGGGATCCTGGTGGAGGTAGGGATGCTTCACGTTCACGCCCTCTAGGATGTAGAGAACCTCTTCGCAGATGTTCGTGGCGTGATCGGCGATGCGCTCGAAGTCCTTATTGACGATGATCAGATGGCTTGCCCTCTCGATGCAGAGAGGATCCTTGATCATCTGGCGCAGCAGCTCTCCGAAGATCTGGTGATGCAATTCATCCACCAGGTCATCGGCCTTGATGACGCGATTAGCCAGGTCGACATCGCCCTTGAGAAAGGCTTCCACTGAATCGCACACCATTCCGCAGACCGCTTGCCCCATCTTTTCGAAATAGTCCGGGTTGAGGACCTGGGCCTGGCGGTTGAGGATGAGGCCTCGTCGGCCGATGTTCTTGCAGTGATCCCCGATCCGTTCGAGCTGAGGAATGATCTTGAGGCATCCCGCCAGAAAGCGCAGATCGGTCGCAAAGGGAGCCCTCAGTCCTAGGAGATCGATGCAGGCGCAGTCGAGGCGTACCTCTTGCGCGTCCACGATTCGATCCAGTTCCACGACCTGTTCGGCTTGTGCATCCGATTGTTTGGTTATGACGACAATGGCGAGATCGATCATTTCCTCGACCTGGATAGCCATGGCCATCAAGCCATCCTTCATGCACTTGAGTTCGGTATCGAAGTGACGTTCCGTCATCCAAACCTTCCCGTGATGTAGTCCTCCGTGGTGCGCTGGGTGGGATTGGTGAAGAGTTGCTTGGTCAACCCCACCTCTATTAGTTTTCCGAGCCAGAAGAAGCCCGTGAAATCACTGACCCGAGCCGCCTGCTGCATGTTGTGGGTGACGATGACAATGGTGAAATCTTTCTTGAGTTCGAAAATCAGCTCCTCCACCCGACCCGTGGCGATGGGATCCAGGGCCGAGCATGGCTCGTCCATGAGAATCACTTCGGGCTTGACCGCTAAGGCGCGGGCGATGCAAAGCCGCTGTTGCTGACCGCCGGAGAGGCCAAGGGCTGAATCCTTGAGGCGGTCCTTGACTTCGTCCCATAGGCCGGCCCCAACCAAGCTCCTTTCCACGGTCTCGTCGAGGACCCGAGTATCTTTGACGCCATGGATGCGGAGTCCATAGGCCACATTCTCGTAGATCGACTTGGGAAAGGGATTGGACTTCTGAAAGACCATTCCCATGCGTTTCCGCAACTCAATGACATCGACTTTTGGGTCGTACAGGTCCTGATCTCCGAGGAGCACCTGACCTTGGATGCGCACGCCATCGATGAGGTCATTCATCCGATTTAGGCTTCGCAGCAACGTGCTCTTGCCGCAACCCGAGGGACCGATGAGCGACATCACCGTGTTCTTCGGCACGTCTAAATCGATCCCGAACAGGGCCTGCTTGGCACCATACCAGAGGTCCAGTTTCCTAACGCGGAGGGCGAGTTCCATTTCTGCTACTGCGGCACGATCCCAGGCTGGCTCTGTCTTGGGAGGAGGCAGGACAACCGGTTCGGGAATGGGCCGAGGATCTTCAATTTCCATGATTGAACACTCCAGAGAGGCTGGCATCAGAAGGTGCTTCCGCCCATTCGGGCACGAAGGCGACGCCGAAGGTTGATAGCGGCGAAATTAAGCAAGACAACGACCGCAAGCAGCAGGAGAGCCGTCATGAATACCATGGGTTTCGCGGCCTCGCTATTCGGGCTCTGAAAACCCACGTCATAGATATGAAACCCAAGGTGCATGAATTTCCGGTCTAGGTGGAGAAAGGGAAAGGTGCCATCCAAGGGCATGGAAGGGGCGAGCTTGACGACCCCCGTCAGCATGAGGGGAGCCACCTCGCCTGCGCCCCTGGCCATGGCCAGGATTAACCCCGTGAGGATGCCGGGCGCGGCTCCCGGTAGCACGATCTTCCAGAGGGTTTGCCACTTGGTGGCCCCCATGGCAAGGCTGGCCTCTCGCTGGTTGCGGGGCACCGAAGCCAGGGCCTCCTCAGTGGAGACGATCACCACAGGGACGGTCAAAAGGGCCAAGGTTAGCGAGGCCCAAATGATGCTGCCGGTGCCATAGGTCGGTGTCGGCAGGCGATCCGAGTAGAAGATCTGATCGATGCTGCCACCCAGGGTGTAGACGAAGAAGCCCAGACCGAACACCCCGAACACGATGGAAGGAACTCCCGCAAGGTTGTTGACCGCCACCCGGGTGGCCCGCACAAGCCAACCGTCCTTGGCGTACTCACGCAGGTAGAGGGCGGCCACTACACCGCAGGGCACCACCACCAGGGACATCATCAGGACCATCATCACGGTGCCGAAAATCGCCGGGAAGATGCCACCTTCCGTGTTGGATTCGCGGGGATCCTCCGCCACGAATTCCCAGAGCCGAGACATGTAGACCTTGAGCTTGCTGAGGGTGCTCATGGAATTGACCGGCAGCACCCGAATCAGGCTCCCGATGGACTGTTCCTTGCGCTGGCCATCCACGGTCTCGAGGATTACGGTGACGCGCTGGGATTCCTTTCGAAGCTCGTCCAGGCGTTCACTCACCTGCTGGTACCGTGCCTTGAGATCCAGTTCTTTGGCATCCAGCGCCTTGCCCTTGGCCTCATCCGGGGCAGATTTCAGCCTTCGCCGGTCCAGGCGAATGCCCTCCAGGGAGGCATTCAAGTCGCCCACCTCTCCTTTCTCGATGGCATGGATTCGGCTGCGAAGGGAGTGCGCCTTCGGGAGGCGTTGCTCCACGCCAGGCAGGGCACCGGGGCCTTCGGCGATCACTTTGCCATCCTCCTGGACGGCACGAATCCACCCAATGAAGGCGCCGTATTCCAACCGCTCCACCAGCACCGCATCCGCCACCAGCTTGGGATTCTTGACTTCATCTGCCTGGAACCAGCGGAAATCCTGGCCGTACAAATCCCTGTTGGCCACCCGCAACTGGAGCCGTTCGGGCTCGTTCTCGTGGGCGGGCTCTCGGTCACTGATCTCACCCATCACCGGTCCTTGGGCGGTTTCGAATTGCACGATCGCCTGGGGCCAGAAGTAGCCCAGCCCCTTGGCGCCGATGAACACCACGAGGGTAACGATCATGAGCACTGACATGGCCAACAACCCGCCTGATAGCCAGACGAAAATGTTGCCCCTACGCATTGATTCTCGGAAGCTTGCCATCAGAGGGACTCGTAGCGTTTGCGCAAGCGGATGCGGATGAGTTCAGCCAGGGAGTTCAGAATGACTGTGAGCAGGAATAGCAGCAGCGCCGCTAGGAAGAGCACGCGGTAGAGGGTTCCGTGATGGGGCGCCTCGGGAATTTCCACCGCGATATTGGCCGCCAAGGTGCGCATCCCGTTGAAGGGGCTCCAATCCAGGATGGGTGTGTTGCCCGTGGCCATGAGCACGATCATGGTTTCGCCGATGGCGCGCCCGAAGCCCACCATGGTGGCGGAGAAAATGCCAGGACTCGCCGTGGGCAGCACCACGCGCCAGGCCGTCTGCCAGGGCGAAGCGCCACAGGCGAGACTGGCTGAGCTGAGGGACTTGGGCACTGCGGACATGGCGTCTTCACTGATGGTGAAGATGATGGGGATGACCGCAAAACCCATGGCGAAACCAACCACAATGCTGTTTCGTTGCTCATAGATTTGGCCATGCCCCTGCAACCACTGGCGGTAATCACCGCCCAGAAAGAGACGCTCGAAGTGAGGCGCAGCATAAAAAGA
>JAUYES010000063.1 GCA_030691225.1 Holophaga sp.
AAATCATGCTCGGCCATCTTCACCCAGGCCGGACAGCAGCTGGTGATGAGTGGCAGAACGCCACCGTTTTGCTTGCGGTTCACGAACTCCGTGGCCTCTTCCCAGATGGTGAGATCGGCGCTGAAGGAGGTGTCATACACCTTGTCGAAGCCGAGGCGACGCAGGGCCGAAACGATGCGCCCCATGGTAAAAGTATCGTTGACCGCGCCAAAGGATTCGCCGATGGCGGCACGAATGGCGGGAGCCACCTGCACGACCACGGTTTTCTGGGGATCCTGGATGGCGGCATAGGCACGCTCCACTTCGGTTTTCACCAGAATCGCACCCACGGGGCACACGGCCGCGCATTGACCGCAGGCCACGCAATCGACCTCTGCCAAGCCCTTATTGAAGGCCGGGGACACGGTGGACTGCGATCCGCGATGGGTGAAATCCAACACGCCAATGCCTTGAATCTCCGAGCAATACCGCACGCAGTCGCCACACAGCACGCACTTGTTGGGATCGCGCACCAGGCTGGGGCTGGTGAAGTCGAGCGGCTTTTGTTCCACGGGCGCCGTGAAGCGCACCTTGTCCACACCCAACCGCTCCGCCAGGCTCTGAAGCTTGCAGGAACCGCTCTTGCCGCAGGTGGGGCAATCGTGATTGCCACTGGCCAACAGCAGTTCAATATTCATCTTGCGCAGCTCGCGCACTTCCGCAGTCTGCGTCTTCACCTTCATGCCAGGCTCGGGCGTGGTGGTGCAAGAGGTCACCAGGCCGCGCCCTTCGACCTCCACCATGCAGAGGCGACACGCGCCGTACACGGAGAGTTCAGAGTGGTAGCAGAAGGTGGGCAGCTCAATATGAGCCTTGCGGATCACCTGAAGCAAATTCGATTCCGCATCAATCGCCACGCGGAAACCATCGATGGTCAGAGTCTTCTCATTAGGCATCGTTCGTCCTTGTTTTAAAAAGAAGGGGTCACCACGAAGGACACAAAGGACACGGAGAAAAGAAAAGAAAAAGAAGACACAAAGTTCTAAAAGAAAGACACAAAGCAAGACAGCAAACCAACCTGGATGCCCCTTGGAAGGGACAACCTTCGTGTCTTTCTTTCCACCTTTGTGTATGTTCTTTTCATCTTTTTTCCTTCTTTGTGTCCTTTGTGTCCTTCGTGGTGAATGATTTTCAAATCCCAGAAATCGCGTTGAACTTGCAGGCATCGACACAAGCGCCACAGCGGATGCAGGTGAAGCCATCGATCGTGTGCGCCACCTTGCGCTCGCCCTGAATGGCACCCACGGGGCACTTCTTGGCGCAGAGGGTGCATCCCTTGCACAGATCAGCATCGATTTCGGGCGTCATTAAGCTCTTGCACACACGCGCTGGGCAGACCTTCCGATGAACGTGGGCTTCGATTTCTTCTCGGAAATGTTTCAGCGTGGAAAGCACGGGATTGGGAGCCGTCTTGCCAAGGCCGCAGAGGGAGCCGATCTTAACGTTCCGAGCCAACTGTTCGAGCAAGGGCAAGGTTTCGTCGGTGGCCCGGCCTTCGGTGATGTCATCGAGCAGCGCCAGCATCTGCTTCGTGCCTTCGCGGCAGGGAACGCACTTGCCACAGCTTTCGTTCTGCGTGAATTGCATGAAGAACTTAGCCACCTGCACCATGCAGGTCTCCTGGTTCATCACCACCAAACCACCTGAACCCACCATGGCTCCGATGCTAAGGAGACTATCGAAGTCCATGGGCAGATCCAGATGTTCACGCGTGAGACACCCACCGCTGGGACCGCCAATCTGCACGGCTTTGAAGGCGTCGTTATCGATGACATCGCCCTTCTTGGTCACGCCGCCGCCGATATCGAACACGATCTTGCGCAGCGTGGCGCCAAAGGGAACTTCGATGAGTCCGGTATTGGCCACATGGCCCGTGAGGGCGAAGGTCTTGGTGCCAGGGCTCTTTTCCGTGCCCATGCTGCGGTACCACACGGCGCCATTGGACAGAATGAGCGGCACCGAAGCCAGGGTTTCCACGTTATTGATGACGGTGGGTTTGCCATTGAGGCCCGATTGCGCGGGGAACGGCGGCTTGGGCATGGGCATTCCACGCTTACCTTCGATGGACGCGATCAGCGCCGTTTCTTCACCGCACACGAAGGCACCAGCGCCTTCCATGACGTGAACGCGGAAACTCTGACCGCTGCCGAAAATATCGTCGCCCAGAATGCCCACAGCCTCGGCATCCTTAACGGCCTTTTTTACCCGCGCTACGGCCAAGGGATATTCAGCGCGAACGTAGACATAGCCTTCATCGGCCCCGACCGCGCGGGCGCAGATCATCATGCCTTCCAGCACGGCGTGGGGATTGCCCTCCATCACCGAGCGATCCATGAAGGCACCGGGATCGCCTTCGTCGCCGTTGCAGATGACGTATTTTTTGCCCTTGGGTTGAATGCGCGTCAGTTCCCATTTTCGCCCCGTGGGGAAACCACCGCCGCCACGACCGCGCAGGCCCGCATCCAGAATCTCCTGACACACTTCCTGGTCGGTCATGGTGGTCAGCGCCTTGCGCGCGGCAAAATAGCCGCCACGAGCAATGTATTCGCGGAGATTTTCGGGATCTAAACTGCCGCAGGCTTTAAGCACCGTGCGGTGCTGCTGGGTGTAAAAGGGGATATCGCCATGTCCCTTGCACACCTGCCCCGTGGCGGGAACGCTGTAGAGAAGCCGATCCACGAGCTTCCCGTTCTGGAAGGTGGTCTCTAAAATTTCGGCCACATCGGCGGGTTTCACGCAGCAGTACAGGATGCCATCGGGCTCGATGGAGAGCAGCGGCCCCATCTGGCAGAAGCCCTGACAACCACTCTTCGTGAGCAGACCATCTTTGCTTTTCGTGTCTTCGTAATCCAGTTCGATTTCAAGACTAATACCCAGAACCTTTGCCTGTTCGTGCAGGGCCTTGAATACTTTCAAAGCGCCGTTGGCCATGCAGCCAGTGCCCGCGCAGATCACCACGCGTCGGGTGTAGGTTTTCTCGGAGGCCAAGTATTCCTGAGTGGTGGTTGCGAGGTTCATTTCCAACACGGCGTTCACAGGCCTTCCTCCATGCAGATCTGGTCGATGAGAGCCTTGGTGCGCTCGGCATTCATCTGCCCGTGCACGTCTTCGTTGATGACCACGGCGGGGGCCAGCCCACAGGCGCCGAGGCAGCTCACGGTTTCCAAGGTAAAGAGCATGTCGGGTGTGGTTTTCTTGCCCTTGGGTAGTTTCAGGCGCTCCGTCAGAACATCCACGATGTCTTGGCTACCCTTCACGTGACAGGCGGTGCCATCGCAGATGCGGACCACATACTTGCCCTTGGGCTCCAGGGCGAAGTGGCTGTAGAAGGTCGCCACACCAAAGACTCGAGCCGGTGAGATATCGAGCGCTGTGGCCACAAACGTCATGACTTCTTCCGGCAGGTAGCGGTATTCCTCCTGCACGGCCTGGAGGATCGGCACCAGCTTGGAACTATCGTGATGATAGGACTCCAGGATGCGGAGCACCGAGGTGAACTGCCGCGAGATTAGCGGGGCTTCGGTTTCAGCTGTATGCATGCGTTTGCCTCCTTGCCGATTTGGCAAGCCTGGTCCTGGCCTTCGGGAGGAAGGCCTACTCGAGAATTACGGGATCGATCGCTGGCAAGGCAGGCCGAAGGCCGTGCTGCCGGGAAAACAGAACCAAAGGAATTACGTCAAAACGAAAGCGGTATTTATTCCGATGGCAACGGCTCGGGGGAAGCCTTGGCCAAAATGGCCTTTCGGTGCACGGATAGCTTGCGGGACAGCACGCCGAGACTGGAGTAGAGGGCGACATTCTCGACAATCACGCCCTGGGGTAAATCCAGTACGATGGGCGCGAAGTTCCAGATGGCCTGAACGCCGCATCCCACCATCATTTCCGCGGTTTCCTGGGCCACCTCGGCGGGCACGGTGAGGATGCCGATGCCGATGTGCATGCGGCGAGCCAGATCGGTGAATTTCTCCATGGGCAAAATGGAAACGCCCTGGATCTTCTTACCCACCATCTTGGGATTGGCGTCGAAGGCCGCCACGATCTTCACTCCGGCTCGTTCGAAACCCGCGTAGCCAAGCAAAGCCGTGCCCAGATGCCCCGCCCCAACCAGAAAGGCGTCGGTGACGTTATTCCAGTTGAGGAAGTTT
>JAUYES010000069.1 GCA_030691225.1 Holophaga sp.
AAAGAATTTTGCCAGCGATGAACAGCGATACGCAGCGATCAAAGCAAATAGCTCTTCAAGGATTAAAGGATAGGAACCACGGAACACACTAAGAAAGAACCATGGCGGCTTGGAGGCCCTTTGGGGGGTATGCGTGTGACCGCCAGTTCCCCATTCTTCGGACGACAATAAATGCCGATGCACGCTGAGGAATGGCGACCAGTGCATGCCGCCGAAGAAATGGCCACAAAGAACGCAAAGAGCACATAGAACAAGCCAGGAACGGTTGTCATTGCTCCTCCCAATTTCCCCTTTCTTTGCGCTTTTTGCGTTCTTTGCGGCCAATTCTTTTTCATTTTTGGCCACCCCTGCCGCACACTTGGGCCATGCGCCTTCCCACTTCAATCCCTGCCCAAACGGCGGCCCTTCTGGCCATCACGGGACTGTGTGCGCTGCTTGCCAATGCCGTTGCGGGACCGCGTCGTCATCTGGCCTGGTTTGCGACTCCAATGACGGCACCGCCCATAGCGCCCCTAATTGCCGAGCCAATTTCGGCGACCATCCCGGCGGCAATCCCGACGCCCGCCCAACCCACACCTGCGCTGCCCACACCTGCACAATTTCCCAAAGCACCCACTCTCAAGCCAACCCCGTCGGAAGTCCCTACGCCTCAAACGCCTTCCCAGCCCGTTCGGGAAATCGCTTCCGCTGAAGCTTGGGCAGTCTTTCAGGCCGGTGCGCCCTTCCTCGATGCCAGGCGCAGCGCCGATTTTGAGGCCGGTCACATCAAGGGCGCCTTCAACCTATCCGTATGGGAAAGCACGCTGGACGAGCACCTGGTGGAATTTGAAGCCAAGACCAATCGCCCGCCCGAGGCGCCCCTGGTGCTCTACTGCAGCGGTGGCGGCTGCGAGGATTCCCATCTGCTGGCTTCCCGCCTGTTCAAAATGGGCTACCGCAATTTGCTGATCTACCGCGACGGCTATCCAGATTGGCAAGCCAATGGCCGCCCCGTCGCCGCAGGTGCGAAATGATCCGACTCAAGGCTTGGCTCCTTTCACCCTGGCTCACCGTGCGCTGCCAGATGCTCCTGGGCGCCATCTTCGTGATCGCCGCCTTCCCGAAATTGATGGACCCGCCGGGTTTCGCCAAGGCCATGCATGCCTACAAACTCTTTCCAGCCTGGGGCATTCATCCCGCCGCCTTGCTCATGCCCTGGCTGGAGCTGATCACCGGCACCCTGCTGGCTCTGGGCCTTTGGGTGCGCACGACCACGCTGTGGATCTCCGCCCTGCTGGTGGCCTTCATCCTGTCGCTATCCATCAATCTGGCCCGCCATCATCCGGTGGATTGCGGCTGCTTCACCACTCAGGAAAAGCCCAAAACCGAATCCGAACGCCTGAACGATATGCGCTGGGTCATCCTGCGGGATCTGGGCATGCTGCTGCTGGCGGCGCAGATCCTGACAGCGCAGAGGGCCAAGTCCAAGATGGAAGCCAATACGCCAGTCTCTTCAGGCCGCTGACTCCACAGCCCATCGCTCCCGGGAATATCCTATGCGGCACCCGCCGCGAAGAAGGGAATGGCCCTTATCCGGCCCTCCAGCTACGCTTTTCTCATCAACCGGCCACCAAACTCGACCACCACCGCACTGCGGCTTGGTCCAACCCCAATCGTTAGACCGCATCGGAGATCTTCCATGGCGGGAAAGAATGAAATCCCCAATCCACTCGCCTTCTGGATCGCCATCGGCGTGGCCATTGGCGCAGGAATCGGCGTTGCCATCGGCAACATCGCGATCGGCGTAGGCATCGGAGTTGCCATCGGTGCGGGGATCGGCGCAGCAAAACACCAGAAAGCCAAAAAAGAGCCAGACGCTGCACCTTAGGGAAGAATCACCGCGCGCTTCGCGTGAGCGAAAGGAAGATCGAAAGGGCCGCCATCAAGGCCGTTACGACCAACGCCACCAAGCCCCAACGCCCCTGGTACCAGAACACGGGTGGCAACGGTTCAGGGCTCGGCGCGGGCTCCAGGGGCAGCGCCACCAGTTCCTGCGCAGGTTGATGGCTTTCCGGCATCGGAAAGGGCCGAGTCCATCCCAAGGGAAGATCTCCAGAAAGATAGGCACCCAGGCGTGACTTGGCCTCCTCCGGAATGGGCAACACCGCCAAGAGATCCTGCAGAAAGGTCTCCAGATCGGGATAGCGCGAGGCGGGAGCCTTGGCCAGGGCCTTGCGAAAAACGTCCGCGAAGGCCGGGGAGCAGGACTCGATGTTTCGCGGCTCTTCATGAACGATGGCAAAGAGCGTCGCCCCAACGTTGGCACCGTGAAAGGGCAGTTCCCCCGTCAGCAGTTCAAAAACGGTGACGATGAAGGCCCAGCGATCTGAGGCGGGCGAGGCGTCTCCCCCCACCAGCAGCTCCGGCGCCGTGTAGGAAGGCGTGCCGAACACCATGCCCGCCTGGGTGAGCTTGGATTCTTCCCCCCGAGCGATACCGAAATCCATCAGCTTCAAACGCCCTTCCCGGCTCACGATCATGTTGTCGGGCTTCACATCCCGGTGCGCGATTCCCGCCACGCTGGAGGCCCCCAGAGCGGCGGCTCCTTGGATGAAGAGATGGAACAGACTCTCCAGATCGAGCCCATCTCTCACCATCTGGGAAAGCAACGTCCCATCGACGAATTCCATGGTCATGAAGGGCCCCACATAGGGATCCTCGCCCACGTCGAAGGCCGTAACGATGTTGGGATGATTGAGCCGGGCGCTGATTTCGGCCTCGCGCTGGAAGCGCAGCAGCAGAATTTTGCGATCCTCCGAAAGGCAATGGACGATCTTGACCGCCACGAGGCGCTTCATCAGAGGATCCCGCGCCAGGTACACCACGCCCATGGCACCCCGGCCCAGCACACGCTGGACTTCGTAGCGACCAATGGTGGGTGGGGGAATGGGCATGGGGGCGATGAGGGCGAAAAGTCTTAATGGGAAAATGAAAAACGATGAGCCTTATTGCAGGGCGAGGTCACCAACCATTCGGAGAACCGCAGGGATCGGGTTGAAATCAGGAGTGATGCCTCCGCTAGTTTGTAAGCAATGCCCCTAGGTGTGGCAAGGCATCTCGCATCGTTATCCATCGGTGTCCATCTGTGGCGAAATTTATTTTTTTCTTTTTCTTGCCTGGTCTCACTGTGGCTTGCGCCACCGAAAAAGACTATTTGCCACCGAAGAACACCCATGGACACCGATGAA
>JAUYES010000070.1 GCA_030691225.1 Holophaga sp.
TAGGGTTGTGACAGCCTTGGCGTAGCTGATCTGGGACTGCAGTTCCGCGCTCTTGGCGGAGTCCAGGACATCCTGCTTGGAGAGTACCAAGAAGTTCGTGCTCATGCCGTTTTCGTATTTCTTCTGTTCGGCTTCAAGATCCTTTGCGCGGAAGATGCGGGTTTTTTCTGCGGCTTTGACACCCTTTTCCATGGAGTCCACGTCGCGGAGGGCCGTGCGGACTTCCAGGGCGATTCCCAGTTCAAGATCCCGCAGGGTTAATTCGCTGCTGCGAAGATTGGCCCGAGCCTGGGCCATTGATCCTTTGGCCGCGCGATTCGGAAGGGGCATCGAAAATGTAAGACCCACGTTATAGCCAGGGTTTTTGGCTTGCCATAAATCAGAGTTCACCGGGGAAAAAGTGTCATAGTCAGCCGCATTGCCGTTGTAGGCAAGCTTTAAGTCAAGTTGTGGCTTTAGGCGGTTCCTTGATACACCCTCTAGAATTTGCTTGGATTCGAGATCGAGTCGAGCAGTTTTGAGTTCAACCCGACGCTCCAGGGCCATTTTTTCGGCACTCTTCTCGTCGGTGGTGATGTGGCTTAGCGTCGGGGAATCCGTGAGTTCCAGGCTTTCCGGGCGTGTGGTGGAGGGGTAAAGGGATCGCAGCAAGGCGTCCTTGGCATTGGCGAAATCGGCCTCGGCCTTGATGATGTCCTGCTGGCGCTGGGCTTCGGCGGCTTCGGCGCTGGTCACTTCGATGGGGGCCAGGGTTCCAACTTCCACCCGAATACGATTTTCCTTGAGCTGTTTTTGGGCCAGCGTCAGGGCCTGCTGCTTGTTCTCCAGGTTGCGCTGAGCGCTAACCACCCCCCAATAAAGAGTTTCGGTGCTCGCTACCAGATCGATGATGGATTTCTGAAATTGGTAATCTGCGGCGATGGCGCCCTTTTTTGCCACGATAACATTGGCTTCGGCTACTTGACGGCCAAAACCCTTGAGAAGCGACTGCGTGTAGCTGGCGCTCAGAATGCCGGTATATGGGGTCAAGGTGACCGAACTTGGAAATCCAGTCCTATTGGTCGCGTTGGATTGATAGGTGGGGTTGTAATTCATGGAAAAAGTGCCACCCCACTCAAAGGGCTTCAAAACCCCGAGGCTAAGGTTTCTGCTATCACTCGTATTACTCCCGCTGACAGCGGGGGTTCCGATCTGAAACACCTTGTTGTCAAAGGTGGACTTGCTGTGGCCGTAAGAAGCCGCTCCGTTCAGGGTCCAGTCAAAGGCACCTTGGGAGATTTGCACATTGGCCTGGCTGAAGTTTCGGGTTTCGACAGCCACCTGCACCTGGAGGTTTTTTTCCAGCGAGGTGCGAATCGCATCCTGAAGGGAAAGCCGCACGGGCCCCGTTGGCACCGGGCTCTGGGCCACGAGGCCGAAGCTGATCAGCAGGGTCGAAATCATGGGGGCTCGTAGCATCGCCACTCCTCGAAAGATCAAAAGAACTGTCTACTGGACTGAGGGCCTACGCCACGAACGGATGTCCGGTTTAGGCCCGGCCCATCTTGCAGGATGCACACCTCGCGAGCCGAGGGCAAGGATCTGTCTCATCAGGACCAGAGGTATGGCTCAGTTGTAGAATTCCGCCGCTGGATTGCAGGAGGGAATCGGTCCAGTAGACTGGAGCAATCCCAGGAGTTACCCGTGAATCTGCGCACCCTGCCGATATTCCTTACGTTTCTCGTAATGGGGGTGGCCGATGCCATGGGTCCCATGGCGGATGCTGTGAAGACCCAGTACCAGCTCAGCAACGTCATGGCCACGCTGTTGACTTTTTTCGTATTCATCGCCTTCGCCGTATTTAGCGTACCTGGGGGGCTACTGGCTGCCCGAATTGGTAAGAAGCGGCTGCTCCAGCTAGGTTTGGCGATTAGTGCCCTGGGCATTCTGATTCCCATGCTCCGGATGCCATCCTTCGGCCTGCTGCTGTTCTGCATCTTTTTATTGGGGGTAGGGACCACTTTTCTACAGGTGGCTGGCAACCCCATCATGCGGGATGTGAGCCCTGCTGGTGGCTATGCTCGCAACCTGTCCTTGGCCCAGGGCATCAAGGGCCTGGGTTCCTCGGCCTCGGCCTACTTGGTGGGACTGGTGTTGGTGCTTCCCCTCTTTCAATCCATGGGATGGCGGGGTGCCTTTCCGATCTTTTTCGTTTTGATGGTGGCGGCCTTGCTTTTGATGTCGGGCCTGAAAGTGGAGGAAAGTCGGGCCGAGGCTCCCCCAAGCATTCGCAGCAGCCTGGGGCTGTTGAAGGAACCGGTCTTTTTCTTCGCGGTGCTGGGCATCTTCCTATATGTTGGCGCCGAGGTCTGCATGGCGCGCTTCCTGAAGCCCACCCTGGAGAGCTTTGGATTCCCTTCGGATCGAGCGGCGCTTCTGGGGCCCACCCTGTTTTTTGGAGCCTTGACGGTGGGACGCCTGATCGCGGGTGCCTTGCCGGTGCCGCCCCGAACCTTCTTCCGAATTTCGGGAGCCTTGGGGCTGCTGGGCGTTCTGGGGCTGATGACCGGAATTCCCTCGCTGGCCCTGGCGGGCATTCTGCTGGGTGGCCTGGGCTTTGCCAATATCTGGCCCATGCTCTTTTCGCTCACCGTGGAGGAGCGCCCCGAGCGCGCTTCGGAGCTGAGCGGCCTCATGTGCATGGCCATCAGTGGCGGCGCCATCGTTCCTTTACTAATGGGGCGGCTCTCGGATTTGGGCATGACCAGCCTTGCCTATGTGGTACCAGCCATCTGCTTTGCCTATCTTGTGGGGCTTTCGCTTACGGGACGAAAGGCGGTTTGATATGGACATTCGCGATCAGCGCGTGGTGTTGACCCTCGATGCGGGGGGCACGAATTTCGTTTTTGGGGCCATGCAGGGCGGTGACGCTTGCATAGAACCACTATCGCGCCCTTCTCAAGGCCACGACCTAGCCGCGTGCCTTGGCACCATCCGGGATGGATTTGCAGAAGCGCGGGCCAAAGTGGCCTCGGTGGCGGCCATCAGCTTCGCGTTTCCCGGACCCTCGGATTATCCCAATGGCATCATCGGCGACCTTTCTAACTTGCCTGCCTTTCGCGGGGGCGTGCCCCTCGGGCCCATGCTCGAAGATCAGTTCCGGGTGCCCGTCTTTATTAATAACGATGGGGATCTCTTCACCTTCGGCGAGGCCATCGGGGGCCTGCTTCCCGAGGTCAATCGGGCCATGGCCGAAGCGGGCAGTCCCAAACGGTTTCGCAACCTCCTGGGTGCCACCTTTGGTACGGGTTTAGGCGGCGGTCTTTTCTGTGATGGCAACCTCTACATGGGGGATAACTCGGCCGGCGCGGAGATCTGGGCCACTCGAAACAAACTGCACCGGGATTCGTTTTCCGAAGAAGGCGTCAGCATTCGCGCCGTGCGTCAGGTCTATGCCATGGTGGCGGGGATTGCCCTGGAAAAGGCTCCCGAGCCCAAGGTCATATTTGAAATTGGCATGGGGCAACAGGAAGGCCATGTCGCCGCCGCGCAGGAAGCCTTTCGACGCTTAGGGGAAGTGGCAGGCGATGCGTTGGCTAATGCCATCACACTGGTGGATGGACTCGTGGTGATCGGCGGTGGCCTTGCGGGTGCAGCGCCTCTTTTCCTTCCTGCCCTGGTGCAGGAAATGAACGCGCCGGTGCGGACCTTGGCAGGTGCTCCCGTGGATCGCACGGAATTGACGACCTTCAACTTGGAGGATTCCACAGCCATGGCGGCCTTCCTGAAGGGCGATGTCCGTAGCATTCCCGTGCCGGGAACGGAGCGCAAGGTTGCCTACGATGCTCTCAAACGAACGGGTGTCGGGCTTTCGCGTCTGGGCACCAGTGGCGCCACGGCGCTTGGTGCCTACGCCTTTGCCATTCGCCAACTCGATCGTGCGTGAGGATTCCCG
>JAUYES010000072.1 GCA_030691225.1 Holophaga sp.
GTCAAAGTAGATTTCAAATTCTTTATGGAGATTTTCCAACCATGCCCTGGATGGATTGGACCGCCCTCAACCACGTCGTTTTTGTGCACGTCCCCGTGGCGGTGGCATTCCTGCTGCCTTGGGCCCTTATCGCGGCGCAGCGCTCGGGACGCGGCATGCGGCCCTGGTGGGTGACCTGTCGCTACCTTGCGTGGATGGGCGTGTTGGTCTCCTTGATCGCGGCCTTTAGCGGGCTTCTGCTCGCCCGGCGGCTGAATTTCTTGGCTCCCGACCAATTACTGGCGCAGGGCGGCAGCGGTGATGCGGCAATTTTCCGCCTTCACCAGATCTTTGCCGGGAGCAGTCTCCTCATGGGCATCGTCACGCTCAAGGCCCTCTTTCGGCGCAGGGCTGATCATCAAAACATTGGCTTTCTAGGGCTGCTGTTCGGTCTGATCTGGGCTGGCACAACCCTAGGCGCGGGCTATTACGGCGGCAAATTGCGACAACCTTCCGAGCAGCTGGAGCCACCGCCAGCTGCACCCGCAATTGTCGAGAAACCGGTTTCTACCACCGAAATGCTGCCTCGGATGCTGGACTACCTGAGTCTTGAACCCATGCATTCCGAACCGGTTCGCAACCCACTCCACGGCAACCGCTGGATTCGAGTCTGGGTGACTTCGGGTGCCGAGGAAGCCTATCGGAAAGGCGAGAAATTGCCGGATGGTTCGCTCCTGGTCATGAGCAGCACAGAAGAACGCTGGGGGCGACCGGGCCCCGATGCCGGACCGCTTTACGCCATGGAAATGAAGGCGGGTAAACCCGTGTTCGCCTATTACTGGCCAAGAGTACCCCTCGCCAAGCGCGGCGAGACCGGTGGCGCCGAACGCGCCTACTGGCAAGGCGAAGATTCCAAGTTGTCCAGTTGTATGACCTGCCATTTGGATGGCTTGGTGCCGACGCGCGACCGCAGCACCTGGACGGTGCCCAGAAAACCAAAAGTTGAAAGTCCGCCGACTCCTTAACAAAAATTCACAACGCCTTGCTTGGTGTTCTTTTGGAATAAACTCGGGTTATGCGAAGCCTAATTCTCCTTGTTGCTCTACCCCTGTCCGCAGGGGTTTCGGTGAAGGTCAAAATCACCGACGCCACTGTGATCTGGGGGTCAGGGATCGAGCCGAAGGGCGCTGTTCCCCCGGCCCGTTTTGAAGCACGAGTGCACCTGATCGGCGCCAAGCGGTCTGTTAATCCCGTTTTTCGAGTCTGGCGTGTGAAAATTGGCCAATTTCCTGGTCTGGAGAAGCGTGGAGCAAAATTCCCAGCCTTGGGTAAGAATCTGCCGTTGGGGTCCCAAGTCACCGCTGGTCCAGCAGGTACCTGGGTGATTCAGGGAATCTGGCCAGAGGCCCCGGAAACCGGGGACCGATTGGTGGTGGAAGTCCGTCGGGGGACTCGTCGACTGGGGTGGGCCTCATCGGAAGTGACGGAACAACTGCTCCAGGTCATCGAGAAACGCCCCGGAGTGATTGTTGATGAGTTAAAAAAAGAGTGATTTTTTTTTAACATCGAGGGGATCCGCGCTCAACTATTACTAACGGAAACAAGTTCTTGAACACAGCCACATTGGGTGGCTTATGCTCTTCCTTTTTCTTCACAATTTGATGGCCGACAAATAGACCTGGAGGTTTTTATGCGACCCCTTCCATTCCGCAGGCTTTCCTGGGGCTTACTCACCCTTTTGCTTGTGGCCCTTCCGGCTGCCCAGGCCAAGACTCCTGCCAAGTTCGTTAAAAAGGAATCCGATCGGGCCGATCTCCGGGCCAAGGCCAACCTTGAGATGTTTGGTGGGCATGCCACGCCGGAATACTTGGACTTCAAGGCGCGGGTCGCTGAGCAGGAGCTCAAGCGATGGGAGCGACTGATCCCAGGGACCAAGGCGCACCGCATGGAGTATCAGATGGCGGGCATTCCAGAACGGGCCTGGACTAATATCGGTCCCTACCGTGGACAATCCCAGCTCTACATCACAGATACCAACATTGCAGATACTGGTCGTCCTACCGTAACCCTGCCCCACCCCACGAATCTGTCCACGCTCTACGTCGGGTACGCGGGTGGTGGGCTATGGCGCTGCAGCAATGCGGATGTGGCGGCCTCAGGTGATTGGACCTGGACTCCTCTAACGGATGCTCTGCCGGCGGGTAGCCCTGCGGGGAACCTCTCCGTGGGAGGTGCTGCCTTCAAGGTCGGTGACCCCAATACCATCTACTTGGCTCTGGGAGATATGATGCCCGGCTCGGCGGATAGCACGGCCGAAGGCCGTGGCTTCTTTATCAGCACAGATGGAGGAGACAATTGGACTCGGGGCGGCACTCTGGGCGCCACTACTCGAGTGAAGACCGTTCTGGCCCTGGCTGGCAATGTGATTCTCGTGTCTGGGAATGCTGGGTTGTTCCGATCCATCGATGGAGGAACTTCCTTTACGGCGATCACTTCCGGGCCTTTGGTGGCCGGCACCATGGGGTGGGATATCGTCAAAATGGCCAACGGTGATCTGGTGATGGCTTATCAGGGGACTACAGCGAGCTCAAGCGGAGTGGCCTATTCCGCGGATAATGGGGTCACCTGGATCGCCTCCACCTATGACACGACCTTGACTGGCTTCGGGTTTCTTCGCATCAGCTTGGCTGCCAATGGTGCCACGGTCTATGGGTTATTCGAGGACGGTGCCGGGGCCTTCCAGAAAGGCATCATGAAGTCCACGGATAGTGGTCGGACCTGGGCCTGGTTTGGCAGCACAGACCTATTCAATGTCGATAGCGATGGGAATCAGGCTGGCTACAACCACATGATCGCGGTGGATCCCGCCAACGTGAACACGGTCTTCGTTGGTACCAACTTGTCCATGTATCGCACGCTTAACGGCGGCGTAAGCTGGGAGCGGATGACGCAGTGGATGGGCTCTGACCGTCACTATATTCATGCGGATTTCCATGTCCACGCCTGGGCCCCCTCTGGCACCAAGACCTTTTATGTTGGAACGGATGGCGGCCTGGCCGTGGTTCGGAATCCGGATATTGCCCCCATCCCCACGGGCTCCGGGGGCGTTCCTTCGGATCCAACCTTTATCGATAACCGCCGCAATCGTAATATCGCGACCCAGTTGGTGTACCACATCGGCTCCACCACGGCTGCGACTCCGGCCGGAGCCAAGGATCGAGTAATCGTTGGCCTTCAGGACCAGGGCACTCGCCTTCGCACCGAAAGTGGCGTGGCAACCCAGGCCTATGACCTTGAGATTGGCGGCGATGGCTTTGGATGTCTGATTCATCCCTACGATGGCAATAAGATGCTGGGATCGCTGTACTACTCTCGTATTCAGCGCACCACTAATGGTGGTAGCTCGTGGTCAAGCGTCACTGGGATTACGGGATCGGGCAGTGGCACCACGGCGCCCTTCTTTACCCGCCTTGGGCAGGACATGTCCGACCCTACAGGCAATCGGGTTTACACCTTCACCAAGACCGTGCCTTTTGTTTCGACAGATTTTGGTGCGAACTGGACTGCTATGCCCGTCACGGGCCTGACTTCGCCAAATCCCATCCGGCATATCGTGGCCTCCCCCTTGACGCCCAACCACGTGGCTGTGGCGCTTAACGGCGGCCGGCTAGGCATCACTACCAATGGAACGTCCTGGACAACCATAGCTGGCACGGCCTTTCCTGGCAGTGGCAGCTACATGAACTGTGTGGCCTTTGATACGGCCGATGCCCAGATCCTGTACGCATCCTCGGTGGCCTTCAGTGCGACCAGCAACCATATCTGGAAGTCCATTAACGGTGGTACCACTTGGGTGGCTGTGGACGGCACCGCTTCGACTAGCAATGGCTTCCCCTTTGGCGTGCCGGTGCACATGGTCAAGGTGGATCCCATCGACCACACCACGGTGTATGCCGGCACGGATCTGGGTCTCTATCGCTCGACGGATTCCGGCACCACCTGGACCCGCTTCGGTACTGGCCTTCCCCTGGTTTCAGTGCGGGATATCTACATTGCTCCCGATGGCACCTTCATGCGTATCGGTACTCATGGGCGTGGCGTTTGGGAAATGCAGGGCGTGACCGCTAACTACGCCCCCCAGTTTAGTTCGCAGCCCCAAAATGTGTCTGTCATTGAAAGCGACTCTGCAACGGTAGGAGCCGTGGCCGTAGGGTTGCCCATCCCGACCTACCAGTGGCAGCAGTCCACCAATGGCACCGATTGGTCGAACATCACCACCAACGGCACTGGCAACACTTACACCATTTCGTCCACTACGCTCGCCGATAACGGCAAGCGTTTCCGGGTGGTGGCAACCAATTCGATTTCCGCCGTGACCAGCAGCCCGGCAACCTTAACGGTAACCGGAGCCTCCGCCCCTATCTTTTCCATCCACCCGTCGGCTGTTACTCAAATTGCCGGCCTGCGGGCGGATTTTACGGGAACGGCCACGGCCTCGCCCAGCCCCACGTACCAATGGCAGAGTTCTCCCAATGGCACAACCTGGACCGATATCACTAGTGCCACCACGAACATCTACAAGTTCTATCCGACCTCAGCCGATGCAAACAAGCGGTTCCGCTTGAGGGCTACGAATACTGCTGGCAGTGTCGATAGCAATTCTGCGACGTTGACGCTGACTCCTAACACGATTCAGCTGCTGGCTAACCCGGATTTCGAAGTCACACCGTTGGGCACTGGTTGGACTTGGTCTGATGCGGGCATGTTTACTCAAACGGCAGCCAATGTTCACGAAGGAGCTACCGCTCTATACCTCTGTGATTGGGGAGAAATTCGCACGGACTGGGGCTACCAAACTGTTGCCATTCCCGCGAACCCAGCGAGTGCAGGTCTAACCTTCTGGATGAAGATTTTGAATCGGGCCGCCACGCCGACCACACCCAACACCATGACGGTTAAGGTGCAAAGCAGTACCGGAGCGGATTTGGCTACGCTGGCTACCTTCGATAACGCCACTGCCGGGTATTCCTCCCATACCAAAACACCCACCTACAATATGAGTGCTTATGCTGGGCAAACAGTGAGGCTCTACTTCACCAGCAGCCAGACTGATGCCGCCAACGGCACTGCCTTTTATGTGGATGACATCAACCTAATCG
>JAUYES010000078.1 GCA_030691225.1 Holophaga sp.
AAGCTGCACAATCGTAGCGAGGCCATGCTCACGCTTTCCAAGAAGGGTGAAGGGGTGGTGACGGCTGCGGACATCGAAGTTTCGCACGATATCGAAATCATCAACCCGACCCATGTCATTGCGCACATTGCGCCGGGTGGCAAGCTCGATATGCAAATCAAGATCGAAGCCGGGCGTGGTTATGATCCCGCCAACGCACGGTTGACCAATAAAGAGAACAAGCGCGTGGGAGCCATTCCGATGGATGCTTCCTATAGTCCGGTACGACGGGTCAGTTATCACGTGGACTCAGCTCGTGTCGAGCAGCGCACCGATCTTGACAAGCTGGTTATCGATATCGAAACGAACGGAGCAATTGATCCGGAAGAATCGATTCGCCAGGCCGCAGGTATTTTGATGGATCAGCTTTCCATCTTTGCGAATCTGGAAGGAACTCCGCTGTCTGTTGAGGCTCCTCGGCAGAGCACGGTTGATCCGATCTTGTTACATCCCGTAGACGATCTGGAACTCACGGTGCGTTCAGCCAATTGCTTGAAAGCTGAAAATATTTATTACATTGGTGACCTGATTCAACGTACAGAGAATGAGCTTCTGAAAACGCCGAATTTGGGTCGCAAGACGCTCAACGAAATCAAGGAAGTATTGGCTTCACGTGGTTTGATGTTGGGCATGGATTTGGAAAATTGGCCGCCTGCCGGCCTAGAAAGATCGGATAAAACATAATGCGCCACGCTAACGGATACCGTAAACTCAATCGAACTTCTTCCCATCGCGCGGCGATGCTGCGCAATATGGCGGCTTCCTTGCTGCGTCATGAAGCGATCAAAACAACGCTCCCCAAGGCCAAGGAATTGCGTCGGGTCGTGGAACCTCTGATCACTTTGGGCAAAAAACCGAGCTTGGCTAACCATCGCTTGTGTTTCAACCGGTTGCGTGATCGTGAGATGGTGATCAAAGTGTTTAACGAACTCGGCCCCCGTTATGCCAACCGCAATGGGGGGTATCTCCGGATCCTAAAGATGGGCTTCCGCGTGGGAGATAACGCACCCATGGCCTATGTGGAATTGATTGATCGCCCTGCGGACACTTCGGTGGTGGACGTAGAGTAAGCATCTGTAAGTAAGTTGCTACTCGCATAGTTATTCTTTTTCCGTAACTACTCAGGTCGGCATCAATCTCCCTCCCCTTCAAGGGGAGGGCTGGGGTGGGGATGGGGTTCTACGCGGAATTCTTCCCCCCATCCCCCTCCCGGCCTCCCCCTTGAAGGGGGAGGAGATCTGTGTTCCGACCGGACCTGAGTGGTTACCTTGTTCCTCTGCTTCTGCTTGTAACGCCCACATCTGGGCGTAAGTCCCGTTTTGTTCTAGTAACGACCGGTGACTGCCCCGTTCGACGATCCGACCGGATTCCAGCACTAGGATTTCATCCGCGTTCATTATGGTGGAAAGACGATGGGCGATGATGAGGGTCGTTCGTCCGATGGCGGCTTGTTCCAATTCTGATTGAATGGCTTGTTCCGTTTTTGAATCGAGGGCCGACGTAGCCTCGTCGAAAATCAGAACAGGTGGGTTTTTCAGCAGGGTACGAGCGATGGCGACGCGTTGTTTTTCCCCGCCAGAGAGCTTCAGCCCTCTCTCCCCGACGCGAGTTTCGTATCCTTCCGGCAGACTGGCAATGAATTCATGCAGGTGAGCCGCCTGTGCGGTGAGGACAATTTCTTCCTCGGTTGCCTCTGGGCGACCATACTGAATGTTGTAATGAATGGTGTCGTTGAACAGAACAGTATCCTGAGGCACGATACCGATGGCGCGACGCAAGCTGGTCTGGGTGAGCTGGCGAATATCCTTCCCA
>JAUYES010000097.1 GCA_030691225.1 Holophaga sp.
CCCAGCGCCGCGCGCCCGGCATCGACATTCTGCTGGCCCCCGCGGCAGCCCAAGGTGAGCGCAGCGTGCCCGAAAATCTGCTGGCCCTGCAGGAACTCCAGGATGAATTCTGGGGCTGCGATGTGATCCTGATGGTGCGCGGCGGCGGCAGCCTGGAGGATCTCTGGAGCTTCAACGATCCAGCCCTGGTGCGGGCCGTGGCCCAGTGCCGCCTTCCCATCATCACGGGTGTGGGCCACGAGATCGATACCACCTTGGTAGATCTGGCCTCGGATCGCCGGGCCGCCACGCCCAGTCAAGCGGCGGAACTGGCCACGCCGGATCGACAACAGCTGTTCAGTGAACTCCATCGCCGCACCGAAGCCTTGATCGCCAAGCTAGACTGGCGCATGCGCGGTTTCGAAACCACGCTGAACCTGCTGGTGGATCGCGGCCTGCTGCGCTGCTCACCCGATCTTGCCGCGAGCGATCGCCTAGGAAGGCTAGCTCAACGCCTGCATCTGGCCCATCCCCAGCGTCGGCTCGACCAAGCCACCAACCGTCTCGCCCTGCTCCGCCAACGATTACGGCATGCTTCCCGCACGGTCTCCGGCGAGATCGACCGTCCGCGCATCCTCCAGGCCCAACAGCGCCTTGCCCCGGCCACCACCCGCGCCCTGGAAGCCCGCTCCCGGCGCTTGGCTGTGCTGGAAGCCCGCCTTCGCGGCCTGGATCCCACCGGCCCCATGGAGCGCGGGTTCGTATTGGCCACGGATGCAGCTGGAAGGCCCATCACCTCGTCGACTACCCTTCCGACCGGAGCCCAATTGGATCTCCGCTGGAAGGATGGAGCACGAAAGGCCCTGTTGAAATAAGGAAAGGGCGGCCCAGGCCGCCCTTTCCTTTAGAGACTCCGCCCTATCAGCGGGAAACGACTTCGAGGCCCTTTTCCAGGACTACTCTGCCTTCTTCTCCCACGCCTTCGCCAGATCTTCCAGCTTGGCCTTGCGAGCCAGTTCCGAAGCTTTGGTGTAGGCCCCATTCCATCCGCCGTATTCGTCCCAGATAGACAAGACTTCTTCTGCCAACTTGCTGTGATTTTGAGCCAAATGGGCTTCGATCAATGGAGAAACCGTCGAGCACCATAGCCGTTCATCGAGCCAAGGTGTCGGCTGGTAGCCCTTGCGGGCCTGCCCACTGGTGGCGTAGGTACGCTCGCCCTTTGCTAGGTCTAATACGCGATCGAAAACCTCGGCGGAAAGGTCAGCCACCGTGCGCCAGTCGCCACTCTCCCGGGCCTGCAAAAGCAAGGTTTGGCGGAGGATGACGGGTGGCCAATCGGTTGCGGCCCCAGGCACGGGTGTGAGAGAAGCCAGCAGGGGCTTGGCATCGCGCTTGGTGGCAAGGGCGAAATCGCTCCAGAGCTGCCAAGCCCGACCGTGGCTGGGGAACCGTTCCAACAGTGCCTCAATCTTGGGAAGCACAAGGAGGTAGGCTTCGCGACAAAGTGGGCTGAAGCGCGCCAAGGGTGTAGCCAAGGTGACCTGGATTCCGTGAGGAACCTTGTAGGTCCCCGGGAATGGCAGAGCCGCCCACCCTTCCTGCGCGAAGACCTTTAACAATTCGCGGGTGTATTCACTCCAAATGGCTTGGTCCTGCTCCGTTCCAAGGTCCTTAGCCTCGATTTTCGCGAGTTTTTCTTCCTCGCTCGGCACATTGGAATGTGTGAAACCGCTCGCATCGCTGAATCCCACGGGAGCCAAACCAGGGTCCGGAGGTGATGGTCGATGTTGGCCGAGGGCCGCCAGGGCACGCCTCTGAGCAACGTTGCGGAGCTGCAGCACGAAGGTCTCGAGCGCCTCGGCGTTCTCAGGGTGCTGCGCAACGAAGCTTCGCAGCTCCTGCAGGAGGCTTTTGCGTCCGGTGGCCTCTACGGCGGCCTTGAGGGCTGAAAGCGTGGGCACCGTTGCCCCATGGCTCAAAACTTTGCCCTCTTTGTCGAGCAAGGCCCAGTGGGGACCTGGTTTCCACTCCTCCCGCTTGTACAGGCCGGGGGCTGATCCACTTCCTGCGATACGTTGGATGTAGTGCAACTCCGCCAGCTCCGCATCCGCGGTCAGCGCCTCAAACGCAAAGCGCCATTCACCCTTTGGCGTGTCGAACAGAACCAAGGAGACCGCCCGACCCTCAAGGCTGCGACAAAGCTGTTGCAGTGTTTCAGTGTTCTGAGGGTTTCCCATCCATCCTGTGGATTGAGCCGCGATTGGTGCTGTGAGCAAAACGAAAAGGGCGAGAGAACGCATTGGACAAGGCTCCATTAGCGCACCCAATAGGTGGCGAGATCTTTGCGGGCGAGTCGCTTAGCCAGTTCGCGCAAGCGCTGGTCAAAATTCTTGAGGTAGTGATCCTGGCGTACGCGCTGAATAATTTGCAGGGTGCGGTTCTCCTGGCCAAGGCTGATCAAGCCTTCCAGCAGCGGTTCAGCTAGGTTCTTCCAGGTCTCGGCAGCATCGTTGGCACGCATGGCTGCCACACGTGGCTCCAAAGCACGAGGAGGTTCAAGCTCGGCGGGATCTTTTTCGGGAAATTCCTCCTCGAATTTACGCATCAAAAGATCGATGGCGGCACTCCAGTCTTTGCGTCGCCTGGCATCGGCCACGAGGAGGCCCACGACCTGGGATGGTGGGCAGTCGCCCCTGGCACCTAGAGCCTCCGGCAGAGGTTCAAGGCTTGCCATGAAGGCTGTGACCGGTTTCATGGGAAGGCTGCCCTGCAAGCGAACCCAGAGTTGCCACAGTTGGTAATTGCGGGGGCGCTGCACCAGGGCCTCGCGGACTCTCGGCAGGTGACGCTGATAGATGGCCTGAACCATGGGGCTGTGAGCTTCAGCAAAATAGCCTTGAAAATCGATAGGCGCAGCGGCCCAGGCTGGATCTCGAAAGTGCGTTTCCAACTCCTTCGCCAGACTCGCCCAGATCAGCAAATCCTGCTCCGCACTCAGGTGGGCATCACTTTCCGGAAGCCACTTTCCTGAGCCTGTCCAGGCAGACCCCGTGGCATCCACGGCCTCTTCAAACCCAGGCTTGGTGGGGCTCAGTTTCAAGGCCTTTACGGTGCGGCTGGAGGCTAGGCTGTGAAGCAGGCCAATGAGTTCCGCCCGGGCCTCCTGGTTTTCGGGATGCGCTTTCAGAAACGTATTCAAGATCGAAACTGGCGAGCGCAGGCCAGCCTTGACCAGAATCTCTGCTAAGGCCTTGGCGGTGGGTGGCTCTGCTCCTTTGGCCACCACTTGCCCTTTGCCATCGATAGCCGCCCACCGGGCCTGAGCACCGGTGGCTCCGCGAATCCAGGTAACACTTTCGGGACTCCACTTCAAAAGTTCCTGGGGCAGCACCTGCAATTGCAAATCCACCAGGGCGTCATCACTCACCAGAGCGGCAATCGTCCCAGTAAGTTTGGAATCCAGCGCGATGAGCGAAGCACTCCGGCACGTACGAAGGTAAGCGTGCAGAGGCTTTGGCATAACAGTCTGAGACTGTGCAGCGGCCGTAATGCAGACCAGCGGGATGAGCACATCGCGAAAATGACAGGCAAGCAGCACGGGAACTCCACTAGGGAAATGGGATCTCTACTGGTTTCTGGAAGGAGGTAAAGGAAAGTGGATGAGGCTATGGCCGAAATTTGTCGTTATGGCTTTTGGAGCAAAAAATCTCGACGCTGAGGCACGGAGAAAAGCGGAGGCTCACGGAGGAAGAGTGGATGTGACCTCCCCAAAATTTCCGCCCAGACGTTTCGCATTCGAACCTCAGCGATCCTCCGCATTCTCCGCGCCTCAGCGTTTCTGTTTTTCCTTCAATTTTCAAAACACGAATCTTGGCCAATGCCTGTTGGGTTTGGCCTTGAGGAACCGCCGTTCGTCATGACAAAAATTTTCCCAAAAACAGCTAGAGTACCAATAGGTATATTGACTCAGCCCTTCGGCGTCTTCGCCATGGAGGCCATGCCCATCATGCTGCCAAGGCCCATGGTCTCCACGGCACTGGAGGGCACGATGACCATGGCGCCCTTTTCCTTGATGGCTTCGTAGAGCATGTTCATGGCGCGCAGGTGCAAGGCGGTGGGATTGTCTTGATACACCAACGCGGCCTCGGCGAATTTTTCAGAAATCTGCGTTTCCGCCGTGCCCAGGATGATGCGGGACTGGCGCTCACGCTCGGCCTGGGCCACACGGGACATGGCATCTTCGAGTTCCTTGGGAATTTGCACGTCCCTGATTTCAACGGATTGAACGGTGATGCCCCAGGGGTTGGTTTTTTCATCCAGGATGCGCTGTAGTTCCTGGCCCAGCACTTCGCGATCCGTGATCATCTGGGCCAACTCGTGTCGACCAATAGATTCTCGTAGGGCCGTCTGAGCGCTCACGGCCACGGCCTCGGTCAAATCCTCCACCTCCATCACTG
>JAUYES010000103.1 GCA_030691225.1 Holophaga sp.
CCGCCCCTTCCATTACGATGACCTCGTGCTGGTCCGCTAACCGGTGCAGAGCGGCCATGGCCACACTCCGGTAGGGATTGCTGGGCTTGAAATAGTCGGAGGCCTCCTGCACGCCCAGCGCCTTCCCCAGCACCACCACCTGAGCCCCGGTTTGAGTCAGAGGCTTGAGCAGCACCGGCCCCATATCCACCTGTGGCGCCTTGCGACACGCCGCTGCCTGCAGGATCTGCGCCCGTGGCATTTCCAATCCATCGAGCGTCACCCCAGCCTGATTGGCCATGTTCTGCGCCTTGTAGGGCGCCACATTCATGCCTGCATCGGCCAGCAGGCGGCAAACCCCCGCCGTCACTAGGCTTTTGCCAACATCTGAAGCCGTTCCCAGAACCGAAATTGCGTGTGCCATAGGGCTATGGTGCCAGAGGTGGCGGGTTTTCGCCGGCATCTGAGCTGTTGTGGGCAAAAGATCAGGAGTGGAACATTTAAAAGAAATTCACTCAAGAGGTTCGCGGCCAGCGGCGATTCCGTTCCATCAAAAAAAGATGAAACACCAAGACGCCAAGAAAAATCTCGAACGCCGGTGCAGCAGGTCGCCGGATCCCGCACAGCGGGCTCTCCGCTGCTGTTGCAGCGGATCGAATCTTCGGCCGGAAGTTCGCTCCCAAGCAGACGGGCCTCCGACCGAAGATTCGACAAGGGCGACCCTTGAGAATATTCACTGCCCCGCATTTCTTGGCGAAGGCGCGCAGCGCCGCTAGGCGCCTTGGTGGCAAATCAGGTTGATGACCACGTAGAAACCCCTCAAAGACAGCCCTCCACCTATGCTCCCTGGAAATCCGCAAAGAGAAAAGGTTGACGCGGAGACGCCCTGTGCGCGGAGATTGTCAGTGATTGCCGCTTTTTCTCTATGATGAAAGATCACGACTGACCTTTCTTCAAGGAATCCGCATGGCCAAGCCCACCACTGATCAGCCCGAAATCATTTACTCGATGATGCGGGTCTCCAAGATCTACAACAACAAGCCCGTTATCAAGGACATCTCCCTCAGCTATTTCTACGGCGCCAAGATCGGCGTGTTGGGTCTGAACGGTTCGGGCAAATCCACGGTGCTGCGCATCATGGCGGGCGTGGACCAGGATTTCAACGGCGACGCGGTGCTCTCCAAGGGCTACACCACCGGCATGCTGGAGCAGGAACCCAAGCTCGATGAAACCAAGACCGTGCGCGAAGTGGTGGAAGAAGGTGCCGGCGAGAAGGCTGCACTGTTGCGCGAATACAACGAGATCACCGATAAATTTTCCGATCCCGATGCGGATATGGACGCCCTCCTCGAGCGCCAAGGTGAACTGCAGGAGAAGATCGACACCCTGGATTGCTGGGATCTGGATGCCCAGCTCGAACAGGCCATGGACGCCCTGCGCTGCCCCGATCCAGATACACCCATCAAGGTGCTCAGCGGTGGTGAACGGCGCCGGGTAGCCCTCTGCCGCCTGTTGCTCCAGAAGCCCGACATCCTGCTGCTGGACGAACCCACCAACCACCTCGACGCCGAAACCGTGGCCTGGCTGGAGCAGCATCTCCAGCGCTACGAAGGCACCGTTATTGCCGTGACCCATGATCGCTATTTCCTAGATCATGTGGCCGGTTGGATCCTGGAACTGGATCGCGGCGAAGGCATTCCCTGGAAGGGCAATTACTCCTCGTGGCTCGAACAAAAGGCCGCGCGCCTCGCGTTAGAGGAACGTTCCGATCAGCGCCGGGAGAAGACCCTGGAACGCGAGTTGGAATGGATTCGCATGTCACCCAAGGGCCAGCACACCAAGAGCAAGGCGCGCATCGCCAACTACGAAAAGCTGGCCGGTGCCGAGGGCGCGGAAAAGGAACAGGAACTGGAAATCTACATCCCTGCCGGACCTCGGTTGGGCGATGTGGTGGCCGAATTCAAGAGTGTTTCCAAGGCCTACGGCGAAAAAGTGCTCTTCGAGAATCTGGAATTCGAGATTCCTCGCGGCGGCATTCTGGGGGTTATCGGCGCTAACGGCGCAGGCAAGACCACGCTCTTCCGCATGCTCACGGGGCAAGAAACTTCCGACTCTGGTGAGATCCGAGTGGGCGATACGGTCAAGCTCACCTACGTGGATCAGCTGCGCTCCACGCTGAACACGGAGAAGAGTGTGTTCGAAGCCATCAGCGATGGCCGCGAGCAGATCGAACTGGGCGGCAAACTCGTGAATGCCCGCGCCTGGCTGAGCCGTTTCGGTTTCACCGGTGATGCCCAACAAAAGAAGGTCAAGGAACTCTCCGGCGGTCAGCAGAACCGGCTCAATCTGGCCCTGCTCCTCAAGAGCGGTGGCAACGTGCTGCTCTTCGACGAACCCACCAACGATCTTGATGTGAACACCATGCGGGCGCTGGAAGAGGCCATCGAAAACTTCGCCGGATGCGCCGTGATCATTAGCCATGACCGCTGGTTCCTGGATCGCCTCGCCACCCATATCCTGGCCTTTGAAGGTGATAGCCGCGTGGAATACTTCGACGGCAACTACACCCAGTACGAGGAATATCGGAAAGACATCCTGGGCCTGAAGCCCTTCGAGCCCCATCGGATCAAGTACCGAAAGCTCACGCGGTAGGCCGTCGCGCAACAATAAGCTGGATAGCCACAGAGAACACAAAGAACGCAGATGGCAAAACACAGTCCTTTGCGCCCTCTGCGTTCTCTGTGGCCAATTTTTCTTTGCGGCTACCCGATGCTGAAATCCTGAAGCGACTGGCGGCTGGCCGTGGAAGTTCTTTGTCGTGCAAGACCACGCCTAGCAATGACGTCTGGCAACGACTCATCGGTGTCCACCTTTGGCAATATATTTATTCTTGGAACCAAGTTCGATCGGGCCACGGAAAATATTTTTGGCCACCGATGCATACCGATGGACACCGATAAAAACGGATCAAATCGATTTCCCTCTAATCGCCGGAACTTCCCAATAGGTGATGGCGCGCCACAGCCAAAGAGAACAACGCCGCAAAGCCAGGGCTGGATTAAATAGTTGGTCAAGACCATACGACCCGCCGGGGCCAGGATCCGCACCTTGGAGAACACCGTATCGCTGTGGAGCATCAGGATGATTACGCTCACGTAGCCCATGCTGGCGGACAGGTTGCCGAGCATCATCAGGCCTGAGGCAAATTGAAAGGCGCCATCATTCAGGCCCAGCACCGAGGCACGTCAAGCGGCCCTTGGCCCTAGTCGGGGATAATGAATCTGGATGGTGCTGAATGCTGCATGCTTTTTCGAGAACCGAGTTGCTCCTGGGCGCCGATGGCCTAGAACTGCTCAAACACAGCAAGGTCGCCATCTTCGGTATCGGCGGCGTAGGCACTTACGCCGCGGAGGCCTTGGCCCGCTGTGGCGTGGGCCATCTGGTGCTCATTGACGATGACCGCATTTGCCTTACCAACCTCAACCGCCAACTTCACGCCACTCGAAAAACCGTAGGGCGACTCAAGGTTGAGGCCATGCGCGAACGGATCTTGGAGATCAACCCCAAGGCCGAGGTGACGATTCATCAGAAGTTCTACAACCCTGGCTCGGCCGAGGAACTCATCGCCCCGGATCTGAATTACATTCTGGATTGCATCGATACCGTGACCGGCAAGCTGGACTTGGTTATCGAGGCCCAGAAACGCGGGATTCCGATCATCAGCTGCATGGGCACCGGGAATAAGCTCGACCCCACCCGCCTGCAAATCGCCGATATCGCCAAGACCATCAATTGCCCCTTGGCCCGCACCATGCGGAAGGAACTGCGCAAACGCGGCGTCAACCACCTGAAGGTCGTCTATTCCCAGGAAGAGATTCTGGTACCGCAAGTGGACGAGGATAATAACTGCATGGAGAACTGCATCTGCCCCAAAGGAACCGAGCGCACCTGTTCCACACGTCGCCAGATTCCCGGCAGCGTATCCTTCGTGCCATCGGTGGCAGGCCTCATCATGGCGGGGGAAGTGATCAAGGCTTTGGTAAAGCGGTAATACCGCAGTTCAACCCTTAATACCTCGACTGGAACCACTTTATGAACCCCGAAGCAATCGTTCAAAGGCAACTAGAAGCCTACAATTCGCGGGATTTATCACGCTTTGTAGCGGAGTACGGCGACCACATCAAGGTATTCCGGCCTCCGGCTTCCACCGCGATCCTTGAAGGAAAAGCCGCGTTCTCGGATTTCTATGCCACGAAGCGTTTCAATCTTCCCGGCCTCCATGCCGAGATTCTCAACCGCATGGTGATTG
>JAUYES010000106.1 GCA_030691225.1 Holophaga sp.
AGATGTTCCTGGCTGGTTACGGCATGTATCGATTCCTGCCGTTGCTTCTGCGTGTGTCTCGCCGCACGGCCCTTGTCTGCGCCAGTCTATCTTCCCTTCTCTGGATCAGCGGCAACGTGCATATGGTCATGCCCAGCGCCTTTCCGGCGCTTTTCGCCTGGACTTACGACCTGCACCGGTCTGACTCCGGCCGACTGACCCGGGTGCGTAGCGCCTTCTATATTCTGTTGGTCAGCCTGTTCTCATTTCCCGTGCTTACCCTGCCACATTTTCCCACTCTGCATCTGGTTCTGGTGCTGTTCCTCGGCCGCCACCTGCAGGACTTCCGTCGGCAAGTGGCCGGGGTCTTCCTGGTGTGGACGGCCTATGTGCTCATCTTCACACCGTCCATCGTGAGCCTGTTTCAATACATTCCCTATGCTCAACGCGACTGGGACTTCGTCTTCCCCGGCTGGGGTGCGGCCATGCAGGACTTCGGACACTGGGTCAAGGGGCGCCTCGGCGACCAGCCCATGCTGGGCCTACTCTTTCTCGCCATCCCGCTCCACAGGCAGAGACAATTGAGAATCTGCCTGCTGATCTTCGTAAGCATGCTGCTCGTTTCCGGGGTTTTCAACAGCGAGTTGAAGGCGCTGTTTGAGGGCACATTCCTGCTCAAGATGGACCTGTTCATGTTTGCCACAACCACCGGCATTCTCGCAGTGATGATAACGGCCCTGGCCATTGAGGTCTACACGAAGCGGCCGGAAGGACTGCGGCTCTGGCCGGTACTGGCCGCTGCGGCGCCGCTGCCGCTCTTCGGCTCGGCGCACAAAATGCTGACCTACCTGTTTCTGCTCGGAGCGGGAGTGGCGGCCATCTTGATCCTGCGTCGAGACTGGAACTTTCGTCCCGCCGGACGGCTGGTCCAGCCTGGCCGGCTCAACTGGGTCGTTGCTGCCTTTGTGGTCTGTCTGTGCGGAACGGGATTGATGGTCCGGCAGCAGATGATGACCGCCGGTTTGTACGTCCCCTACGCCAAGGGCTACCAGGGGCATCCGGCCCTGGACCGCCTGTCCGCTCAGGCCCGGCAGACGCCCCTGCGCGTAGCCTGCCTGGACGTACACCCCGCAGTCATCCAGGCCCGCGGGCTCGACACCGTGGGCGGCAAGTCTCCATTGTTCAACAAGTACTACAAGGAATACGTGCGTGAGGCCATTCGGCCACAGTTGGAAAGCGACCTCCGCGTCCGCCAGTTCGACAATCTTTGGCGGCAGTTGTACCTCACCCGCAACCAGATCGACCATGACGAGCGGCCGCTGGCGCTGAAGGCCGTCAGGCCAAGGACCGCCGCAGACTTCAACTGGCCCTTGCTCCTGGGCATGAATGTGACGCATGTGGTGTCCGCAGCCCCTGTGCAAGGCTTGGACGGCCTGAGCAGCCAGGTCGAATACTCGCCTGGTCTGGTTCTACAGGAGCCTTGGCAGCGCTTCGTAGGCCTGGACACGCTGCACGCCATGCCGCTG
>JAUYES010000110.1 GCA_030691225.1 Holophaga sp.
GGTTGTAGCTATGGTGTTCCAGGGCCTTTCGGATCGCTTCCGCATCCAGCTGGTCGTGGGCCAAGCGCCCCACCTGGTGGGGTTCTGCCCATTCCGGGTGGGCGCGTAATTCTTCCGGCAAGTGCTCCAGGCGAATGGGACCCTCCAGGCAGAGGACAAAGGCGCGTTCGATGACGTTCTCTAGTTCCCGCACATTGCCCGGCCATTCATGGGCCACCAGGGCGGAAAGGGCCTCGGGCTCGATGCCGCGGATGGCCTTGTGCTGGAGGCGACTGAAGCTCCCCACGAACTGTTCCACCAGCAGCGGGATATCCTCCTTGCGGCGCCGGAGCGGCGGCAGCTCGGCCTGGATAACGTTCACCCGGTAATAGAGGTCCTGGCGGAAGTAGCCTTTTTGGACTTGTTCGACGAGGTTTCGGTGGGTGGCGGCAATGACGCGCACATCGGCCGTTTCGGAGTGGGTGGCGCCCAGGGGTTCGTAGGTTCGCTCCTGAAGCACCCGCAGCAGCCGGACCTGAAGGGCCTGACTGATTTCACCGATCTCATCCAGGAAGAGCGTGCCACCCTTGGCCATGGCAAAGCGCCCGAGCTTGTCCCTGGTGGCACCCGTGAAGGCCCCGGCCTTGTAGCCGAAAAGTTCTGATTCCAGGAGCGCATCGGGAAGGGCCCCGCAGTTGACGGCGATGAAGGGCCCTTTGCTGCGAGGGCTCAGGTTGTGGATGGCCCGGGCCGCCAGTTCCTTGCCGGTGCCGGTCTCGCCCAGCACGAGAACGGTACTGGAACTGGCGGCGATGGCCGGGAGGAGCTCCAGCAGTTTTCGCATGCCGGGGCTCCGGCTCACGAGATCCCCCACTCGGAGCTTGCCCTCCAGCTCCTTGCGGAGGTTCTCCACTTCCGAGAGATCTCGGAAGGTTTCCGCGCCGCCCACGAAGCGGCCCTTGGCATCCCGCAGAACCGCGGTGCTGATGCTGATGGGAATGCGGTTCCCATCGGCATCGATGATGTAGCCCATTTTGCCGATGATGGGCTGGCCGGTCTTCAAGGTCTGGCGGAGGGCGCAGTGCTCGCCGCACATGCTGGAACGGAAGACTTCGGAGCAGAGCTGTCCGAGGGCCTCTTCCCGAAGCACGCCCGAGATCTCTTCGGCGGCGCGGTTGAAAGATGTCACGCGCCACTCGGGATCTACCGTGAAGACACCCTCCGAAATGCTCTCCAGGATCGCTTCGGTGAGCGAAGGGGGTGGGACCGGAGCCTTTGCACGTTGACTCATGGGAGCTGCTTGCCTGCATCTGTGATGCTGCGCTTCAGGGCTTCGGCGGCTTGTCGGGGATCGAGTGCGGCGCAGAGGGCCGAGACCACGGCGATACCCTCGGCACCGGCGCGGACCACCGCTGGGATGTTGGCCTCGTTCAAGCCGCCGATGGCGACCAGAGGGTGGCGGCTGAAGGCCCAGATGCGGGCCAAGCCTTCCAGGCCCCAGGCGCCCCGGGTATCGGTCTTGGTGGGGGTGGCGAAGATGGGGCTCACCCCCAGATAGTCCACGGGCTGGTCCTGGGCGCGCACCACGTCCTCCCAGCATTCCACCGAGAGGCCGATGAGAGCGGTGGGTCCCAGCAAACGGCGCACCGTTTCGCAGGGCATGTCGTCCTGACCGACGTGGACCCCATGTGTGCCTACCGCCAGGGCCACATCCACCCGGTCGTTGATGATGAGGGGAATCCCGAAGGGCGCCAGCAGGGCCTTGAGGTGGGCGGCTGTCGCCACAAAGATGCGGGTGGCCAGTTGCTTCTCCCGCAGCTGCACGGAGGTGACACCGCCGCGGACGGCCTCCAGCACGACCTCTTCCAGGGGGCGCCCTCCGCAGAGATTGCGGTCCGTGACTAGGCAGAGACCCTTCATGCCCCCCTTGTTCATGTCAGGCCTCCAGGCAAAGGCGGAATGAGAGGTCGGCTTCCGTCATGCGGTAGAGGGCGTCCAGGAAGTGCAGTTGCAGGGTGCCTGGGCCCTCCGCTTTGTCAGCGGCCATCTCGCCGGCGATGCCCATGACGGCCATGGCCTGGGCTGCGGCCAGGGCGGGATTGGGCGTGACGGCGGCGAAGGCGCCGCAGAGGGCCGTGGCCGTGCAACCCAGGCCGGTCACCCGGGTCATCATGGGATGTCCGTTGGCGATCCGATAGGTCTCTGGGCCGCCCACGATGTAGTCTGTGGCGCCGCTGATGCAGATGACGGAACCGAGGCTCTGGTGCAGCTCCTGGGCCGCCGTCAGGGCATCCCGGGAGGCTTCCGTGCTGTCGACGCCCTTGGTCTTGGCCCCATCTCCGCAGAGGGCCATGATCTCCGAGGCATTGCCGCGAATGAGGGTGGGCCGGGTGGCGGCCACCAGCTCCCGGACGGTCTGAGTTCGGTAGGGTGTGGCGCCAGCCCCAACGGGGTCCAGCACGATGGGAATGCCCCGCTTGGCGGCGCATTCTGCCGCCAGAAACATGGCCTCCACCCAGGGCTTGTTCAGGGTTCCGATATTGAGCACCAGGGCCGAGGCGATGGCCACCATGTCGCTCATCTCTTCGGGGGCATGGGCCATCACCGGCGAGGCGCCCAGCGCCAGCAGCGCGTTGGCCGTGGTGTTCATGACCACGAAATTCGTGATGTTGTGAACCACCGGCCCCTGCTGCCGGATGGCCTGTATCGCTGCCCATACCTTCAAGTCATTCCGCTCAACCATGGAGTTCCTTCCTTTTTTATTCTTTTCACTGCCATGCAGCACAAAAACAAATCACCACGGGGACACAGAGGACACAGAGGCAAAAAGAATCAGCGTAGAGCAAGTCATACTCATCCTTGCAATCCTCGAGTCATTTCTCTGTGTTCTTCGTGCCTCCGTGGTGCATCTTTACGACCCCAGGTTGGGCGACCCTCAGTTGTAGGCGGTCCTGATCTCCCAGGCCTCGTCCATCAAAGGCTTGGCCAGTTGGGTCATGTCCGCATCCTGCCAGAAGGGCAGTTGCTCGTGGCGATCCATGTATTTTTGTGGGATAGGATGAGTGCCGATGACCACCGGTAATCCGTATGCGGATTCGATGAAGGCCTTGAATTGGCGAATGCTGGGGCAGGGTGGATAACCCACCAAGAAGCCAGTGGCGAGATGGATGACCTCGGCTCCATTCTTTTTCATTTCCTCGGGTACATATTCCACATTGCCACCCGGGCAGCCACCGCAGGTGGAGTAGCCCACGATTTCAACCGGCTCTTCGGGTGGATAAATGGCGAAGGCGCCACGGCGTTCACGCAGGGCTCGAAAGCATTTTCCGCCGCCGCACCCTTGGTACCGACCGCAGATGATAATGCCGATTTTGGTCATGGTGATCCTCCTTCGTGGCTTTGGGTTTTACCTCTCACCCGCGCGGGTGGTTGACCAGCAAATCGAGATCTTCCTTCAAGGACTGGAGGTCTTCCTCGTGCTCCACTTCCTGGGTCAGGATTGTGAGGGCAAGGTTGTAGGTAACCATGTCCTTATCCTTGGTGATATCCATCAGGTTCTTGTAGGCCGAAATGGCGCATTGCTCACCGGCGATATTTTGATCCAGGAGGGTTCCGACGAATGGATCGGCCGGAGCGTCATAGGCGCAGGGGCTGAGTTCATACCAATCACGAGGTTCAAGAACGGGCGTGCCACCAAGCTGGAGAATGCGTCCGGCCAGAAGGTTGGCGTGCGCCAGCTCTTCGGTTGCATGCAAGGTGAGCTCTGCGGCGACGGCATCCTTCATGGGGCCCTTTACCAACTTAGCGCCCAGCCAGTATTGGTAGTAAGCCAACCATTCACTGGCGAAGGCCTTGTTTAAGAGCGTCAGAAGTTCGCTGACGTCCATTCCCACGATTTCCCGTCCACGCGTTCCCATTTGAATCCTCCAAGGAGATAGGTTGCTGGTTGTTAGTGAACTGCGTTGAATTCTAGCCACTCGCCGACCTGGAGGGCTTGGCCCAGGTCGCCGTAGGCTTCTTGAAAAGCGGAGGTGCCCGCATGGCCTGTGCAATGAACTGGCACCACGCGTTGGACATCCGTTTTCCTGAGTGCAGCCAAGGTGGCTTGGATTCGGGCATCCGATGCGCTGGAGAGATGAAAGCCCCCCACAACCACCAGGATTGATTTCGTTTTCGTTAGGCTCTGAATGTGGCTCAGCGTATTGGCCAAACCTGAGTGGGCACACCCTAAGATCACCACCAGCCCTTGATTTGTGGCAACCCAGAGGGCTTGGTCATCCTCCAATGGATCGGGAGTATGACCTTCGGAATCCAAGAAGAAGGGCCCGGAAACAGCCTCTTCGGGATGCCGTCGGGGAATGGGACCGGTCAAGCCAATCCCTTTCCCAAGTCGCATGGGCGCGGTGGACCAGTGCAGTTGATCCATCCGGGCTTGCAGCAGGGCGTGGATCTCCTGGGGCATGCTAAGGGTGCGAGGTGGCTTGCCCGGCTGAACGCTGAATTTAGGGGTCATGGCGCGTGGATGCAAGTAGACATGAGCCTCGGGAAGGGCACGCAGGAAGGCTCCAAGGCCGCCCGTGTGGTCACGATGCCCATGGCTAAGGATGATGCGAGAGATGCGGCGCCAGGGGGTGCCCAGGCGTTCGGCATTATGGAAAGCGGCTTCGCTTGCCCCTGCGTCGAAGAGCAGCACCTGGTTATTCACTTCCAGCAGAAAGCTCAGCCCGTGCTCAGTCTCCAGATCGGAGTGGGTGGACTGGTGATCCACCAGGAGGGTGATGCGCAGATGAGCGGGCATGGTGTTATTCACAAGACAGGTCGAGTGGCTGCTTTTCAGAGCGGGTGGATAACTCCGTCTGGCGACTTCCGATCCTGCGAGCTTTTTCGGGATCAAGTTGCTCGGTCCAACCGCCCCAGGCAGCATCGGGACGATCTGCTTTGGGGTAGTAAGGCTTGATATCCAGCAGGGGGGTGCCATCCAGCATGTCGGCTCCCTCGAAAACCACCGTCGTGCCGTTGATCGCAACAAGCTGCACGAGGCTCAGTCCCAGACTGTTGGGACGGTGCGGGTAGCGACAGGCGAAGACTCCTTTGACCTCGTCAAGCAGGAAGGGTTTCACCCGCAGTGGCCCTTGCTCGGCGCAGTGCAGATGGTAAATCAGGAAGGCATGACTGAAAGCTTCTAGCCCCTCTAGCCCTTCCGCGAAGGCTGGGTCCAGATGTATCTCACCCCGGATACCTTCCGCAAAGCATGGCTGGATAGGCGTCTGGTCGAGCTCTCGGTGGGGAGTGTGGATGAGCCCCAGAGGCTGGAGAATAAGGCTCATCGGACCGTTGCCTCAGAGGCTATCAGCAGGGCCTGGAGGATGGGCTGGAAGGCCTGGGCGGCGGCATCGCGTTCCCCGGCGAAGAGCCTGGGACGGCCAGCCTCGCCGCCATCACCGATCGCAGGATCTAAAGGAAGTGTTCCAAGAAAGGGTAGGCCCAGTTCCTGGGCCAAACGCTTGCCGCCGCCCGATTGAAAAATGGGTGTGCAGGTGCCACAGGAAGGGCAGGCGAAGCCGCTCATGTTTTCCACAATCCCGAGCACCGGAATATGCGAGGTTCGGCAAAAGGTGATGGCCTTGCGAGCATCCAGGGTGGCGACTTCCTGGGGTGTGGTGACGATCACGGCACCCTCGACCTTACCCAGAGCCTGATGGACTGAAAGATGCTCATCGCCGGTGCCAGGGGGGCAGTCCACGATCATCACATCCAGGGCGTCCCACTGCACACGGTTCACGAATTGGTCGATTACGCTGGCCTTCATCGGGCCCCGCCAGATGGCCGCCTGGTCCGCCTCCAAGGCAAAGCCCATGGACATCACTTTGAGGGACCCCAGTTCCACGGGTAGCAACGTTTTACCTTCTGTATGGAGCGTTTCCCGTTCGAGGCCCAAGAGCTTGGGAACGCTGGGACCGTGAAGATCTGCATCCAGCAGGCCTGTGCTTAAGCCCTCCGCAGCAAAGCCCATGGCGAGATTAACGGCCACAGTGCTTTTCCCTACACCCCCTTTGCCTGACATCACCAGAATGCGACGTTGGACTCTGCCAACGCCTGGGCCTGAGGCTCCGTCATGGATTGGCACGCGCTCGGGGCACTCGGATTCGCAACCATCGCAGCAGGCCTCGCTGCACTCGCCGCCATCGCAGCCTTCTCCGCAGCCGTGATGATGGTCTTCCTTGGCCTTCAGGGCCTTCTCATATTCCCCCAGGGCCTTGGCAAGGGTGCTGAGCGCTAGATCGGCGCAGTGGTGGGCTTCCTCGCCAGCTTCGCCTTCTGCAATGCCCAGGGCCTCCAGCACGTCGATGGGGCGAATCGCGCGCATTTCACCAAGGCTTTTCCCCTGGCTGAGATGGGCCGCCACACTCCCGCTGGCGATGGACGTTTCGCAGCCATCGCTGGTGAACGAGGTGCGTACCACCCGGGCATCCTCCAGGAGAACCCAAAACTCCATGGTGTCCCCACAGGAACCTTCGATGCGGGCATGGGCATTAAAGGCCCGCATGGGACCGAAGTTGGCGGGGGTGAGGCGGGCACCGATGGGTTCAAGCCAGTTCATGGGGTCTTCTCCTGAGTGGTGAGTCTGCATTTCTTTATTTCCGTTGGCTCTTGGGGTGCTTCTTCGCACGCACTGGCCGGCTGTTAGGAAGGAGGTCAGGGTCAGGCCCGGGAGCAAGCATTCCGGATCCCTTGGAAAGCAGCGGACAGGTGGGGCTTGTCCGCTGCCTAGTGCTACAGCCTTGTGGGCGGTCTAGAACGTGATGAC
>JAUYES010000111.1 GCA_030691225.1 Holophaga sp.
CGGGAAAAGGCACAAAGGGGCAAAGAAAGACACAGAGATTGACGGAAGCTAAAGAGGTCGATGCATGACAGGAACTGAACGGGAATTGAGTATTGTCGGGCTATCGGACTACCTGAACGAATTGTCTAGGGTGGTAGTAGATTCGGCGCTCCTGGTGCATCGAGAATTGGGGCCTGGGCTTTTGGAATCTGTGTATGAAGCTTGCCTCTGCGAGGAACTTCGAAGCCGAAACCTGCGCGTGGAAAGACAGGCAAAATTGCCCATTCACTACCGAGGTAAGGAACTGGATGCAGACCTACGCCTTGATCTTCTGGTGGAAGATCAACTGATCCTGGAATTGAAATCCGTAGACGCCATACTGCCCCTCCACAAAGCCCAATTACTCACTTACCTGAAGCTCACTCAACGCCGCCTAGGACTGCTCATTAACTTCAACGTCCCCCTCATCAAAGACGGCATTCATCGCCTCGCAAACTGACGCCACCCATTTATTACCCGAACTTCCTTTGTGCCTTTCTTTTCCCTTTGTGCCTTTTATCTTTTTTCCTTCTTTGTGTCCTCTGTGTCCTTTGTGGTGATCAGGAGCTTTTCCCATGTATATCCGAACCCCGCGCTTAGAAATCTTTCCCGACCGCATTGCCACCAATGCACGATCGGTCATCAGTCTTTGTCATGACCATGGCGCCCAGGTGGCAGCCGTGACCAAGGTGACGGCCGCTCATCCGGCAGTGGTGCATGCGCTGGAGCAGGGTGGCGCGGACATGATCGCCGATAGTCGCATTGCCAACCTTCAGGCTATGGCCAACACTGGACTCGATCTCCCACTGATGTTGCTGCGTATTCCGGCGCCTAGTCGGGCGACCGATGTGGTGCGGTGCGCCAACCTCACCCTCAACTCGAGCCTTCAAACCATTCGCTTACTCTCGGAAGCAGCCCAGTTCATCGGGGTTCGCCATCAAGTGATTGTGATGGTGGATGTCGGTGATCTTCGCGAAGGCGTGTGGCCCGACAAGGCCATCGGCTTGGTGCAAGAGGCCGCCACGCTCCCATCGATCGATATCATCGGAATGGGTTGCAATCTCGCCTGCTACGGAGGCGTGATCCCTTCCACCAAAAACATGCGGGCCCTCATCGAGATTCGCAATGCGTGTCGCGAGGCCAGCGGGCTTGAACTAAACACGCTTTCTGGGGGCAACAGCGCCAACCTTCCGCTCCTCCTCTCCGGCGCCATGCCGAAAGAGATCAACCACTTCCGCATCGGCGAAGCCATTGTCCTGGGTCGCAATGTGATCGACCGCAGCCCCTGGCCCGGTACCCGCCAAGATACCTTCAAGCTCGTTGCTGAAGTCGTGGAAGTTGAACGCAAACCCTCTGTGCCTATCGGTGAAACCGGCCAAGACGCCTTCGGCGGCACTCCAACCTTTGTGGATCGTGGCGTCCGCATGCGCGCCATCTGTAATCTGGGGCGCCAGGATGTCGTCGTGGATGGCATCGAGCCGTTAGATCCCGGCATCATTTTGCTCGGCGGAAGTTCGGATCATTTGATTCTCGATGTGGAAGACGCCCACGAGAAAGTTAAGCTCGGCGATGAAATCAGCTTCTACCCTGGCTACGGAGCCTTGTTGGCGCTTTCCACTTCACCCTACGTCCAAAAAATTGTGGTCAAGGGTTAATCCCATGCTGAACATTCTTCCCATCGCATCCAGCTTTCACGCCGCGGAGCAGGTGCGCGGGACAATCGCTGGCATCAGCACCGCACTGGAAGATCGCCAGGTTCCCCATCGCATATTGGTGGATGGAAGCGAAACACCGAATGTCTTGTTGATCGTCACGGGTGGCACCGAACACCTAGCACTGAGCGCTCTCGCCCAGATGTCGGGACCAGCCATTTTGCTGGCCCATCCCCATCAGAATTCCCTGCCTGCATCCCTCGAAATTCTCAGCCGACTGCGCCAACTCGGTAGACCAGGCCGGATTGTCCTGCTCAACCAAGGCGAAGAAGGCTATGCCTCCTTGGGTGCCATTTCGCACCTGCTGACCGCCTTTGAACAGATGCAAGGGCTTCGCCTTGGACGCATCGGAGAAGCCTCTGACTGGCTTGTGGGAAGTATGCCCGAGCCAAGTCAGATGGAAAAAGTCTGGGGGCCAAAAGCCATCGATGTCTCCCTGACCCAGCTCAATTCTGCCATCCAGGAGGTTGGTACCGAAGATGCCAAGGTTTTTCAAGGGTCCTTCCAGAATGGCGCCCTGCGGATTGGTGAACCCTCCAACGCTGAACTCGGCATGGCCGCCAAAGTGGGCGTAGCGCTGAGGCGGGTCGTTCGAGAACATAGCCTCGCCGCCTGCACGGTGCGCTGTTTCGATCTCGTGAAAGATCTGCAAACCACCGGTTGCCTGGCACTTTCGTCGTTGTTGGATGAGGGCATCGTTGCCGGTTGCGAAGGTGATCTTCCCGCCGCCCTCACCATGACCTGGATGCAGGCCATCACCGGCCAAATCAGCTTCATGGCCAATCCCCAGGATCTCGAGCCCTCAACCAATACGCTGTGGCTGGCGCATTGCACCATCGCGCGGAGTATGGTGAAGAACTATGCGCTGCGATCCCATTTTGAATCGTCCTTAGGAGTAGGCATCCAAGGCGAGCTAGAACTCGGCCCCATCACCCTTGGCCGGATCGGTGGTACCGATTTGCGAGAAATCTTCTTAATGGAAGGGGAACTGGTCGCCAACGGTGATTCCGAACTGCGGTGCCGCACTCAAGTTCAGCTCCGCATGAACGGTGACGTTCGAGAACTGCTGACGCGCCCCTTGGGCAATCACCTCGTGTTGGTCCATGGCCACTGGGCCGCAATGCTGCGCGAATACCACGAACTCTTTGTCTGCTAGGAATACCATGCTCTACCAAACCCACGCCCGTATTCATTTGCAGAACATCCGCACCAATCTCGAAGGCATTCGAAGGGCCGTGGGCACCCGCCGAAAAATTCTCATCGCCGTGAAAGCCAATGCCTACGGCCATGGGGCTGTGGAAGTGTCCCGCATGGCCGAAGCCATCGGCATCGACTGGCTGGGTGTTGCCACCGTGCCAGAAGGAATCCAGCTTCGCGAAGCAGGCATTCAACTTCCAATTCTGAAGTTCAGCCCTAGCTTTCCAGAGGAAATGTCGGCTGCTGTCCTTGCACGAATCACGCTTGCCGTGTGCAGTCGTGCAAACGCCGAGGCCCTTGAACACGCAGCCCAGACCTCGGGTGTTCAGGCCATGACCCACCTCAAGGTCGATACGGGCATGGGCCGCGTGGGTGTGGCACCCGAACAGGCTGCCGATCTCGCAGCCTTCATCGAAACCGAGTGCCCGCACATTCGCCTCGAAGGTATCTTCACGCACCTACCGGTAAGCGACGAGGCCGACCCTGAATTTACGCAGGCACAGATCCTCCGATTTCAGACCGTTGTGAACGACGTGGAAACCGCCATCCATCGCAAATTACCTTTGGTGCATTGCGCCAATTCAGGTGCGGTTTTAGGTCACGAGCCTGCCTGGCTGGACATGGTGCGGCCGGGGATTATGATCTATGGTTTTTGCCCCGATCCCGGAACCCCCCGCACCATTGCACTGCATCCTGGGTTAAGTTTTCTCACCCGCGTTTCCTTTTTGAAGAAGGTGGCAGCCGGAACCTCCATTGGCTACGGACGCTCCTGGGTTGCGCCCGAAGACACATGGATCGCCACCATTCCCGCCGGCTATGCGGATGGCTTCAACCGGCTCTTCTCCAACATGGGCCGGGTGCTTATCCAAGGCAGGAGCTTCCCGATCGTCGGTCGCGTTTGCATGGATCAGAGCATGGTCAACCTTGGGCCAGCCACCACGGTCAAGGTCGGTGATGAGGTGGTCCTCATCGGTCAGAGCGGCGATCAGGCAATCACCGTGGAGGAGTGGGCTCAGAAATTGGGTACCATCACCTATGAAGTGACATGCCAAATCAACGCTCGGGTTGAACGAGTTCACGACGTAGTTTGATGGCGGCAGTACACTGGTTCCATGGCCCAACCGCTGCACGACCTCAAATTTGTAACCTCTGCCTCCGATGTTAAGCAATTGGGGGTCTGCCATGCCGAGGTGGCCTTCGTCGGGCGCTCCAACGTGGGCAAGAGTTCGCTGCTCAATGCTTTAGCCATGCAAACGCAACTTGCGCGCGTATCAAAAACGCCAGGCCGGACCCGACTGATCAATGTATTCCTGACGGGCCCAGATCGGTGGGTTGTGGACCTTCCGGGCTATGGGTACGCAGGCGGGCCCAAAGCCGAAAAGGCAACCTGGAGCGCCATGATCGAAGGCTACCTGACGGGTCGCCGCACCTTGCGAATGGTCTTTGTGCTGGTGGATGCCCAAGTGGGCCCCACGAAGCTGGATCACCAGATGATCGATTGGCTGCGCCATGCCGAACTGCCCTGCCGAATTGTCGCCACCAAGGCCGACCAGGTAAAACCCAGCCGACAATTGGCTCAACGACGGGATGTCGCAGCGGACCTCGGCCTAGCGCCGGGCGATATAGCCTGGGCCAGTAGTTCCAAAGGCACCGGGATCGTAGATCTCCGCAAGGAAGTCGCGTCACTGCTCGAGGTCTTGTAAGAGCAGTCTGCTCTGGTCTATCAATAGAGGGAATTTCGATCCTCTGGGGCGAGCGGTCTGCTCTGGGCTATTAATTTGAATTGATTTTGCTGTTTTTTTGAACAATTGCACCCAAACTTTGGGGGCATGAGCCCTGAACCCTCTCTCAACCCCGGCGCCGCAAGCCCCCTTTACCTGCAGCTTCAGCGAAGCCTGCGGGGGATGATTCAACTTGGAGAATGGCAGCCAGGGCTGCGTATTCCGCCTGTTCAAGAATTAGCCGAACGCTTCAACGTCCATCGCCTGACAGTCCTCAAGGCCCTCGCGGGACTCCGGAGCACCGGCTGGATTCAAACCGTAACCGGGCGCGGCACCTTCGTGGCCGACCGCCTGCCCCAGGCTCCGGTGCTTGGGAACCCCGGTGGCTTTCCCTTC
>JAUYES010000116.1 GCA_030691225.1 Holophaga sp.
ACGGGCAAGGTTTTGGGGAGATCCAAGGCCACTTCTAGGCCGGTGGCACCCGGCATTTCAATATCAAGAAACGCAGCATCCGCCTGACCACCGGCCTCTAGCCACTCCAGCACAGCCAGACCATCGCGCAATTCCGCCACCACTTCGCAGCCGGCTTCTTGCAGCAGCCGGGCTAAGCGTTTGCGATTGTAGGGTTCGTCTTCAGCCACGATCACGCGCAATGATTCAGTCATGGCGAGGCTCCAGAATCAGTTCCACCACCGTGCGCCCACCCTCGCTGCGCAGATCAAGATGGCTGGAAAAATCATCCATCAGGGCCAGTCGCTGCCGAAGATTGGCCAAGCCCGTGCCCGAGGAACCTTGGGTATCCAGCGGCTTTCCAGTATTGGCGACCCAGAGTCGCAGACGTTGGTCTTCGCCCGAGAGTCCAATTTCCAGTTCGCCCCCCTCCCGGCAGGGAATGATGCCGTGTTTGAGGGCGTTCTCCACCAGCGGTTGCAGCAGCAGGGGTGGAACCTCGGCATCCTCCAGCCGGGTATCCCAAAGCCACTGCACGCTCAAGCGATCGCCGAGCCGAAATCGTTCCAGGGCCAGAAAACCTTCCACTAGGCCGCGTTCCTCGTCCAAGGACACCCGGAATTGGCCGGAGTGATTTTGGAGTTGGCGCAGAAGCGCCGCCAGCGCCACCAGCGCTTCTTCCGTGGCCGCGCCATCCTCGCGGGCCAATTCCGCCAAGCCACTCAGGGTGTTGTAGAGGACATGGGGATTCATTTGCGTTTGGAGGGCGCGGGCCTGGGCTTCCCGAGCCAGCCGAGTCTGCGCTTCGGCGCGCAGGGATTGCGTTTCCGCCCGAAGGGCCTCCTGATCTCGATCCGCCAGGATCCAACCGGCCAACATTCCGAAGGCTCCATAGGCGATGAGGAGCACCAACATCCGAGGTGGAACGTTGGGAAGGAAGGGCAGCGTGACACCACCGCGCCCGCCGCGGCTTCCGTGGTCGCCTTGATCCGGCAGCAAGGCGATGAGCAGCAGCAAGAACAGCGCATTCCATGGAAGCGCCTGAAGCACGCCGCGCAGGCCAGGAGCCACCGATCGATCATCCCCAGTCCACTGCCACGGTGCCGCCGCGAAACCGAGCAGCAGCATGCCGAAGGCGAAGGGAAGCAGAAATTCTTCCGTGGATAAGTTGTGCGGCCCCGTGAGCCACCGCAGAGCATTCCAGAGGCTTCCAAACAACAGCACCGCGCCCCAGGTGCCGGGGCGCCTGAGGCGTTTGCCTGTGCTGGCTAGGATCTGGGATGCGTTCATGCTTTCAGTTTAGTGCCACCCTACTTCGCAGGGGCCTTGGGAGTTTTCACGCACCCAGCCGTGCCTGCGCGAGGGCCGGTGCCATCCTGCTTGCGAACGCCTTGACCACGCCCCTGGCCGCAGCCCTGACCCTTCGGCGTGCAGGAGCCATCCCGCTTGTGCATCTGCTGGCCATGACCCTGCCCTTTGCCCTTTCCAGAGGCCGCAGGAGCCTGGGCTTGAAGCGCAGGAGCCGCCAGGGTTCCGAGAACAAAGATGGAAGCAAGGAAGAAGATGGATTTCATGGTGGACCTCCAGGATTTCACCTCAGGCATCGTACCCAAGGGGCGGATCAGGGATCCCTGTCGCACCTTCAATAGACCGCAGTTTGGAGGGGGCGTTGGTAGTTGACGGGCAGATGCAGAGACGAAGGGCCCAGTGACAGAACGCTGTGGTCAAACCCGAAAGCGTTCAAGCACTGGCCATCGCCACGATTTCGGAAAGGGACATCTGGATCTTCATCGCAAGTCGAACTATGCGAGAGTAGTTAGACGACCCAAGAACGCCATTTGATCATCCCGTCAGCGCCCAGCTGGGAATCGCCCCATGACACATGACATTCTACCAACCATCGCTCTTGGCCTCCTTGCAGCCTTCGCGCTCGCGCTAATCCTCGCTCGATTAAAGATCCCAGCCATTGTTG
>JAUYES010000120.1 GCA_030691225.1 Holophaga sp.
AAACACTGGCATTTGCGTTAGTGCAAAAAGGCCGCCACCCGCCAGAGTAAAGAGAACAAAAAGCGTCTGACCGATGGAGCTGAGGCGCATTTTCCCACCGGCATTACGCATGATGGATAGTTCGGGAAAAGGGGTCATGGCTTTCTCCTTTGTTCGGACATGAATTCCAGAAAGCGGGTTGCCACTTCCTCGGCCGTATAGCCTGCGGCTCCTGCCTTGGCCATTAGTTCACCCACCATTTGCGTTAGCTTGCGTTGACGCTCGGCCTCATCCGGGGCCACGGTTTTGGAAGAGATGAAGGTTCCGATGCCCTGCTGTGTCGTGAGCACACCACGAATTTCTAGCTCTCGGTAGGCACGCACCACCGTATTAGGATTGACGGACAAATCCACCGACAGTTGCCGCACCGTGGGTAGTTGATCCCCCGCCCGCAAGGCACCGGCCGCGATGGCACCGTGGATCTGGTCCATGATCTGCCGGTAGACCGGCACGCCGCTTTGCATATCAAGACGGAAGGGAATGGAACTGAAGGGTGCGGGGCTCATGGTGTCATCAATGTATTAGTTGACTAGAACACTGTCAAGAGCCTGCCACCATTTTTTTCGACCTGCGCATAACAAGCAATGGGCGAGGAAGGCTGTTTATCTCCCTCGCCCTTCACTCGTGATTTCAGCCAGTCTTGGTTCAGCGCTCCAACACCAACAAGGTCAAATCATCCTCCAAAGGCCGTCCCTCCAGAAAGGCATCCACCGCCAGCAGCACGCTGGTCTTGGGATCACCGGGGCCCTGGGCCAGGGCCGCTTCCAGGCGATTCTCGCCGAACAACTCCCCATCGGGATTCTGGGCTTCGCTTAGGCCATCGGTGAAGAGAAGCAGACTGTCGCCCGGTTCCAGGCGACCTTCAGCAAGGCCGAGCAGCTCTTCGAAGCGATTCCGGCTCATACCGATACCAATGCCCTTAGGGTTCAGGCGCTCAACGACACCCGAAGCGCGGCGAAGGAAGCCCGAAGGATGGCCAGCTCGGGCGAAAGAGAATACGCCATCGTGGGGATCGAAAATGCCATAGATGGCCGTCAAGAAAACCTGACGGGGATGGGTTTCACACCAGATCTCGTTGAGGCGCGTTAGCACCTCTCGTGGTCCCAGAGCAACTTTATCGAGGGCAGCCAGTACACCCTTAGTTTCGGCAGCGTAGAAGGCAGCGCTAGTGCCCTTGCCGCTGACGTCGGCGATCAAAAAGGCATAGCGACCATCGGGCAGTTTGAAGAGATCAAAGTAATCACCGGCCACTTCCCGGGCAGGCAGAATGGTGGCGCGGATGGCTGGTGCCAGTGCGGAAACATCGGGCAGAAGGCGCATTTGCACTTCCCGAGCCACGCGCAGTTCTTCCTCTAGTCGCAGCCGCTCGGAGCGTTCGGAATTCGCAACTTCGAGACGTTCCGCCATTTCATTAAAGGCTGTGGTGAGCTGAGCCACCTGATCCTTGCTTCGAGGCCGAATTCGAACGCTGAAATCTCCGTTCGCTAGCCGCGCTACGCCGCGAAAGAGTTCTTCCACGGAGCGCCCAAGGTTCCGAGCTAGACCCAGACCCATCAGGAAGGCCACGCCTTGGAGACACCCGAGCAGAATGACGGCGGTCACGAGAAGCGCCATGACCAGAAAGGCCTGGGCCGATAGATTGCCTTCGCCAAAGCCAAAGCCCAGGAAAATTTCTCTCAAGCTCGTTTCGGGGCGCAGCGTCAAGGTCATCGGCCGGCCCGTTTCCCAATCCAAGGTGCGCAAGGCGACCGGCGGAAGCTTGAAGGTATGCAGGATGCCTCGGCCTTGTTCAACCTCGCCCAGGGTCCACGTAGCGATGGGTTCGCGCTTCGAAAACATGGTGGCACCTTCCAGCGCCATGTCGCCCTGATTGGATCGAGTGCGGACTTTTTTGGGGGACTTGCCATCCTTTTCTGAATTCGCCGATTCAGAGCTCAAGTCCAGTCGATAGTGGATGCGCCCACCCCAAACCTTGCGCCCCCTCTGACCTAAGTCATGGATGTTCAGCGTGAGCAGCCGGAAGCCATTGGCTGAGGGAGTGGCCACCCGCATGAAGACATCTTTGAGATCCTTTTTATCTTGCACCCGGGTGTAGATGAGCACCGGAATGCCCGGTTTCATGCCCTTCGGTAGGCTATCCGTATGCGATACCCAGGCTTCCCCGAGTACCTGAAAGGATTGCAAAGCCGCCGAATCCGACCGTTCTTCGGCCGCTAAACTGAGGGCATTTTCGTACTGTTTGATATTGCCCTGAATGGAGCGGCTCACCTGCGCCCCTAGCCCCAGCCAGGCAAAGGCCAGAAAGAAAGTCGTCAGGGTTATCACTGGTAGCAATGAGACCAGCAGCAGAATTACCCAAAGCCTTCGAGAAACCTTGAAGAGCAGCTTGCGCCAAAGCCACCGAAGGCCAAGCAAAGTCAGCGAGAAGGTTGCGATCCAAAAAGCCCAAGCCAGGGGAATCGTAAGGCAACCCGTAACGCTGGCGCTGCAAGACAGCGGCGTCAGCAGCCAGATGAGCCCAAAGCCCAGAAGAATCCAGACCCACCGGGGACGCAGGCTTTTCAAACCTTGAACGAGGTTCATGTCAGGGCATCAGCATCCCGCCATTGACGGGAATGGTGCAGCCGGTAATGTAGCCAGCCTCTTCCGAAGCCAGGAAACAAACGGCCGAAGCGATATCGGCAGGGGTACCCATACGGCCCAAAGGAATCTGCTTGTTGAAGCTTTCTTTGACCTCGTCGGATAGTTTGTCGGTCATGGCCGTGGCGATGTAGCCCGGAGCAACGGCGTTGCAAGTGATGTTGCGGCTGGCCAGTTCGCGGCCCGTGGTCTTGGTGAGACCGATGAGGCCTGCCTTGGCGCTCACATAATTGGCCTGGCCCGCATTGCCCATCTGGCCCACCACGCTGGCGATATTGATAATGCGCCCCCAGCGCTGCTTCATCATGGGCTTGGCCACGGCCTGGGTGGCCAGGAAAGCGCCCTTCAGGTTGATATTCAGCACCGCATCCCATTCCTCTTCCTTCATCTGGATCAGGAGTTTGTCCTTGGTGATGCCAGCGTTGTTGACCAGGATGTGCAGCCCACCATGGCGCTCAACCACAGTAGTCACGGCCGCGCGCACCGTATCGCCTTCGGCCATATTGAGCAGCACATAATCGGCCTTGCCGCCGGCGCCTTGAATCTCGGCAACCACGCGCTTGAGATCTTCTTCGGTGAAGGCAAGACTCCCGCAAACAACCGTGGCGCCCTGACTTGCCAATTCCTTGGCGATGACTTCGCCGATGCCCTGGCTAGCGCCAGTTACGAGTGCGATCTTGCCGGACAGATTGAACATGGAGACTCCTTCGAACGAAAAGAAAGTTTAACAGCGGTGGTTTTACTATTGGTGCATCACCCAGGTACAGTGGAAATGCAACTCGCCTGTGGAACACCCATCGGATTGAGCCTTCGGTCGATTGCTCTAACACAAAAAGCCC
>JAUYES010000123.1 GCA_030691225.1 Holophaga sp.
AGCGGTTCTCTGGAAGTATTCGTCCATGCTGATGCCTTCGGCTTTGGATTTCAGTTCGCCGAGATGCAATTGGCGATCCGTCATGATGTGGCCTGGAAGCAGTGCATTTACCGTGACACCATCCCGAGCCGTTTCCTGGGCAAGGGTCTTGGTCAGACCGGAAATGCCAGCCCGCAAGGTCGAACTGATGGTGAGGATCGGGGTGGGCTGCTTGGCCACTAGGCTGGTGATATGAACGATCCGGCCCCAATGGCGGGCGCGCATTCCGGGTAGGGTCAGACGGCAAAGGCGCACAACATTCATCAGGGTGGATTCGATGCCCGAGGCCCAGTCTGTTTCCGAGAGATCCTGGAAAGTGGCTGCCTTGGGGCCACCGGTATTGGTGACCAGGATATCGACCTGGCCAAATCGCTCCTGGGTTTGGCGGAACCAAGCTTCCAGGTCATTGCACTGGCTCACATCGCAGGCCACGGCTAGAACGTCGACGCCGAGGTCTTCCAACTCTTTTTGGGTGGCCTGCAGGCTTTCTAAACTCCGGCTACAGATCGAAACCTTGCAGCCTTCCTTTGCCAGGGAAAGGGCGGCGGCCTTGCCTAACCCCTTGCTGGCCGCTGCCACCATTGCCACGCGGTTCTGGATGCGGAAGTTCATGAGGTGTCTCCATGAAGTCATCCTACTCTCGAAAAAACAAGCGCCCACGAAGGGGCGCTTGGAGGTGGATGAGATTTGAAGCAGTAGGTGTTACTTGTTGGCCTTTTCCAGGCCATACCCCTTCGCCTTGTCCTCGCGAACCAACAGCCAGCCAAGGAACATGGCGCAGATGCCCAACCCGGCAAAGATCATCATGGGGATCGTGTAGTTATAGATGGCCGTGGCATCGCCAGCAGCTAGGCGTTCTGCCACGCCTGGGTTGGTCTTGTCTCGAACAAGGCCAATGATCATCGGAACTGCCATGAGCCCAAGGTTTTGAATTAGGAACACGAGTGCGTAGGCAGAACCGAGGTAGCGTTCCTCGACAATCTTGGGAACAGAAGGCCACATCGAAGCGGGCACGAGACTGAAAGCGATGCCCAGGATCACGATGGCTACGATTGCCAGGGCCATATTCAAGGGTGCGAACGCAAAAATAAGGTGAGCGATGGTCATCAACCCAGCGCCGAAGATCATGATTGTTGCGCCCTTGCCTTTGGTATCAAGGAAGTAGCCGACAATGGGCGTCAAGATGATCGTGCCCACAGGGAGCAGGGCCGCGATATTTCCACCCGCTTGAGCACTGATTCCAAGCTTGTTCTGCATCATGTTTACGGCGTATTTGAGGAAAGGAAAGACGCCCGAGTAGAAGAGTACGCAGAGGAGGCTGATGAGCCAGAATCCCTTGTTGGTGGCGATTTTAAGCAGATCGCTGAAATGGAAACCCTCTTCAGGTTCGCCCGTGCCTGCTTCACCTTCCTGCTTGTCAAGTTTGGCATCCACAAAGGTGTAGACCAGGAAGGTCAGGAAGCCGATGGAAAGCAGCGCAAGGCCAAAATAAATTGGCGTCATGAGGTTGCCTACGCCTACAGCGCCTTCCTTCATGCCCGCCATCTTGGCGGAGAAAAAGAACGCGACGGCAGCGCCCATGCGGGCGGTGGCCATTTCCATGCCCATGGCCAAGGCCAACTCTTTGCCCTTGAACCACTTGACGATGGCGCGGCTAACGGTAATGCCACACATTTCCACACCGATGCCGAAGATGGCGTATCCGATAGATGCCATCTTCACGCTGGGCGGGATAGATTGAAAAAAGCTTCCCAAAAAGCTATAGCCGAAGCCCCCATCGTTGAAGGTAGCACTCAGGCCGTAGAGTTTGATGAGGCCGCCGAGCACCATGATGCCGGTGGACACCAAGCCCGTGAAGCGGATGCCCATCTTGTCCAAAATGATTCCGGACACCAGCAAGAAGCCACAGACGTTCAGGACATATTCAGATCCAGAGAAAAACCCGTACTGGCTGCCCGTCCACTTCAATTGATGTTCGACCAAAGATTGGAGGGGAGCCATAACGTCGACGAAGAAATACGCCGACAGCATCGTAAGGGAAACCAGGACGAGCGCGAACCAGCGCGTGGCCTTGGAGTCGCGAAGGGAGGTGCGAATCATTTCAACCATAGGAATCCAATAAAGAAGAGGCCACTCCCGAGGCGGGGTGACAAATTGAGAAGGCCCAGAACGGGGAACGCGCTCCAGACAGATTAGCTGAGACTGGGGTGGTTGGTGAAAGTGCTTGGCAGGCTTCTCTTTGGCCCAAGAAGGGGCCATCCTTTGGGCATGATCCCGCTAATGATTCCCCCGGCCCAGGTTCAGGAAATTCCCGCGCCTCCACCGGGTGTGGAATTGCCTTCTACGTTGCGACCCAAGCCAGGAAGCCTGGAGCTTTGGGCCTTCGATCAAGAAACCTTCGAGGTTCGGGCGGCGCCGGGAAAAGAAACCTTGCGAGTAAATGTGGATGGACGCACCTGGCGTTTTGTTTTGGTGGCGGCAGAAGGACGAGTCGGTGTCTTGACGTTGACCGAATGGCTTAAAACGGCCTTGGAGGCCAAGGGGTGGATCTGGCAGTTTGAAAATCGCGGAGTAGCCCGGCGCGAAGTGAATGGTCAGGAACTATGGATTCGCTTCTCCCCTGGAGCGAGCGGCGAGCTGAAAGTCGTTGTCGTGGAGCGACGCGAGGCTGTGCCGATGACGCTCCCTCGACCCGGGAAAATACCGGAATTACCCAAACCTCAGGAGGATTTTCCTTATCTGCCGCCCTGGCCGGGTTCCAAGATCGTTAGTTGTGCCGACAGCCTTAACCCTGTGGGGGTTGAGCTGGAGCCTGGCAAGCAGGCCATCGTCACGATCAACTTTATTGAAAAGGAATATGAACTGCCTGGGGTGGTGTCCTCCCACGAATTTCTGACGGTCTACACCAGGGCGCTCATGAATGCCGGGTGGGAAATCGAAGGGCGCTTCCGCGGCACCTTGATTCAGATTCAGGCTGTTTTTTCTCGGGATGGGCGTGATATCCGTGCCACCCTGCGGCTGCTGGAGAATTCCATGGCCATTTCGGTAGGCGATGTGGGAGCTCAGCGACCGGTACCAAAATGAGGAACCTTTGGTTCAAATAACCGACGAGATCGGTATGGTATTTGAAGATTTTTGGGAACTTTTTTAATTCCGGACTTGAGTATCTGAAAAGAGATTACTACTCTGATCGGGCTCATTGAGGACGGTCGTGTCCTTATTTCTTTGCCATCGACAAACTTATAACGATGAAATTTCAGGCATCCCTAAAAATGCCCGATACCTTCATTACCAAAACCCGCTGCTATAGATTCTCTAGGCAAGCGGAAACATTGCGGATTGTGAGAAGAGGCGAATCATGACGCAACGCACCAACGTGGTTCTTCTTGCTGCCCTGATTACCGCATCTGCGGGAGCCCAGGATGTGAGCGTGTATGGCACCACCATGGCCCAGATGTGGAAGCAGGATGTTCCTGGCTTTGATAAAGCCAGCTATGCACCGGCCACTCAGTTCCTAGGCATTGATGCAACCAAGCTTGGTAGTGAAGCGCTATCCCTGCATCTCTTTGGGTGGGGCAGGGCCGATTTGGGCGATGCCACTTCGATGGGCAAGAAGTCCGATGGCAACTTGACCTACGGCTACCTGCATTATCGATTTGCCGAGGCCAATGCTGAAATCAAGGCTGGACGGTTCGGCATCAATCAGGGCGCCGGAATGGAACAGGTCGACGGCATCAGCGCACGGACCGATCTGAAACACGGCTTCGTGGTGTCTTTCTTCGCGGGCAAACCCGTTCTCTACAAGAGCCAAGATCCTTTAAGCCAGAAGGATTACGAATTCCAGCACGATGTCATCTTTGGCGGTCGGGTTGGTTGGCGGCTTTCAAAAATGGGCGAGATTGGAATCTCCTACCTTCAGGACGGATCCACGGCAGCCAAGGATCTTCCTATTCCCTCCGCAGTGGATTACTCCCGCCGGCAAGTCGGCGCCGATATTCGCTTTGTCCCAGTCGCTGCCATTGATTTCATGGGGCGCACCCTCTGGGATGTGGCCAATCATCCCGAGCCCATCAGTGGATCTGCGCCTTCCCGCATTGCCGAGCACGATTACACGATGTCGGTGAAGATCGCGCCCCTCTTTTTAATGACAGGCAATTTTACCGAACGAAACTTCCATGCCTATTTTGCAGGCACGAACATGCCCTCCTTGTTCCGCCAGGAAGAGCGCGGCAAGCATCGCGGCTACGGTGGCAAGGTCCTGCTAGGTTCGACGTCGTCCCTGTTAGTGACGGCTGATTTTCGAAGCACGAACCGGGATTCCTTCGGCGAGACCAATCGCTTTGGTGGAGATATTCGCTGGACGGGCATGGACTCCAAGTTCCAGGCCGGTTTCGGAGCCCATCGCGTAATCGCCCAGAATGTATTGCAGATCGATGGTCGGGTGCCTAGCTACAGCCTTTCCCATCGTGAAATCCGCGCCTGGGTGATGTATGAAACGGGTCGCTATTCCGCGAGTTTGGATGGCATTCATCAGAGCTTCGACGACCAACACAATCCGAACCTGAATGAGAAAAAATCCCAGTCGGAATTTGTCGCGTCTCTTGGGGCGCGCCTCACGCCCAGCGTGAAAGTCTCTGGGGATCTCACCTACGGGGACAATCCGTTCTTCAAAAAAGATGTGCGTGCGCTTCTGCGCGCGGAATACCGATTTTCCATGGCTCGCAAAGGAGGCAAGTAAATGAATCGGAGAATCGCTCTCCTCTCGTTTGCGATCACGCTCGGTCTGGGTGTTCTGACGGCATGCGGAATGGTGTCAACGGAAAAAAGTTTCGCTGCGGTTCACCCCCAGGAACTTGGAACGGGGCGGCCTTCTTGCTCGGTATGCCATGAGGACGAACTGAAGGGCTCCGGCAAGACCTACGCCGCCTTCAATCACAGTTCGACCTTCGTCAAGGATCACAAGGTTCAGGCTGGGCAGGATGCTAACGTTTGCGCCACCTGCCATTCCCAGTCCTTCTGCGCCGATTGCCACGCAGGGAAAACGGTCATGAAGCCTTCGACCAAGCTAGGTGGCCGCCCCGACCGCGTGACGCCTCATCCTGGCAACTACCTAACGATGCACCGCATCGAGGGCAAGATCGATCCATCCAGCTGCTTCAAGTGTCATGGCCGAGCCAACAACGACAAGTGCACCTCCTGCCATCGGTAGGGATCTGTTAAGCACCGAAGGGGAACACCAATGAACAGAACCAAGTGGATGGCCGGGACATTTTTCGCGATGGCTTTTGCCCTGCTTGCTTTGGGCTGCACCAGTACCGCGGCCGATAACGCAGCCAAAGTCAGCCCTGCAGGGAATCACCCCAGTGGATGGATGGATACACATTGGGTCGAATACTCCAAAAAGCCTGCGCAGTGCACCACCTGCCACGGGTCCACCACGGATCCCGCCGCAGCGGGTGGCATTTCCAAAGTCAGTTGCTTCACCTGCCATCACGATGGGCCGGGACATCCCGTGGGTTGGGCCGATCCCAGCCAGCACGGAAGGCTCGGGGCCATGGCCGCGCCGGGCGACCGCAGTGGGTTTGCGTATTGCGCCAAGTGCCACGGCGCCACCTACAAGGATGGGTATACCGCCACTTCCTGCATGGCTTGCCACACCAAGGCGCCGCACCCAAATAAACCCTGGGAAACCACCAACCCCTCGAACCCCATTCATAGCCGGGCCGATCAAGGGAACGCCGCCGAATGCTACAAGTGCCATAAGGATGGTGCCAATTCCACCCGCAAGCCTGTCCCGGGAGCGCCGGTCGGTGCAGCGCCTGGTTGCTTTAACAACTCCATGTGCCACGACTACGGTCGATAACACGCCGTTCGGTTTTAACTTCCCTCAACCAAAAAGGAGGTGCCGAATTCCAACGTTGCCTCAAGTTCGTTTTTCTTCAAAATTCACCTATTTCACCCCTGAAGGGAGAGTGCAGCATGAAACATAACCACTTGAGAGGCATGATCGGAGTCATCGCGACTTCCGCCATGGCCCTCATGCTCATCGGTTGCCGCGGCGAAGCCGGGCAGAACGGCGCCGCTGGCGCTGCTGGCACCAATGGCACGAACGGCACGAACGGTACCAACGGCACCAATGGCACCAGTATCCTTCCTGTCATCGATGCGAACCTTTTCACTGCCGAGCAGTGGGCCGGTTTGAAACCCAACGTGACCGTCACCGGTGTGACGATCGTTGGCGGAAAGCCCGAAGTAACCTTCACGGTCAAAGATCCTGCTGGCAACGTCATCAAGGGTCTGGATGGCTGGACTTCCAAGAATTCCACCGCCACCCTCTTTAGCTATCCCAACCTGTCCTTTGCGGTTGCGAAGCTGGTTCCGGAAAATGCTACGACCAAAGCGCCCAGCAAGTGGGTGAGCTACATCGTGAGCACCGTTCCCACCACCACTGCTGCTGCGGCTCCCACGCGTCCCTCCACGGACAACACGGGAACCCTGACCTACGATCCTCTCACCTACACCTACAAGTACGCGTTCTACCGCGACATCGTCGGGATGCAGGCTTGGCTTGATGCTCGGACCTACACCGGCAACAACCTCAAGGCCGATCTTGGTGATGTGTCCTTCGATAGCACCCTGGTGCATCGCCTCAGTGTGCAGTTCTCGGGCAATCTTCGCGGAACCGGTAGCAACACCGCCAACGGCACCACCGTTGCCACCTCTGTGGCAATGGAGAACCCCGTCAACATCATTTATGACTTCATCCCTGGGCCCACGAATGCCTGCGCACCGGTGCCTGCCGGTACCGATATCCGCGATATCGTTGCCATCGGCAAGTGCAACGAGTGCCACGACAAGCTCGCCTTCCATGGTGGCGGTCGCGTAGAGGCTCGCTATTGCGTGGTTTGCCATACCGACCAGCGCAAGTATGGCTACGCCGAAGCATCCACAACGGCCACTGGGTATAACCCGACTGAATCCCTTGGTGGAACTTCCACCGGGCAGCGCAAGATCAACGGTGGCGCTGTGGGCGATATGACCGCGATGGTCCATCGCATTCATATGGGCACTGAGCTAGCCAAGGATGGCTACCAGTATGCTGGCGTGTATTTTGAAAAGCTCGGCTACTCCAAGCTTGAGGGCGGCCAGAAGCAGTGCACAACGGGCCACGCCAACGTGCCCCAGGCCAACAACTGGAATAACAAGGCTAGCCGTCTCGCCTTCGGCACCTGCCACGAAGGTACGGACCTGAGCGTGGGCGCTTCTCACCACAGCACCACCCTGATCGCCGGTGATGCCAGCTGCCAGCTGTGCCATGCTCCTGGAGCAGGCGGGTCGGACATTTCCATTGCACACATGGGTCAGGACGTTACGCCTAACAACCCGACCGTCGCTGCGGGGCTCAAGACCCCTGTCTACGAAGTCAAGACCGCCACCGTGAGCGGTACCACCGCCACGGTCGTCTTTAAGATCACCATGGACGGCACGGCGATCACCTTGGCGGCCCCGGCTGCCACCGGCGTAGCCGCCCCCCTGGCCGGCTTCACGGGCAGCCCCAGCTTCCTGTTCGCCTACGCCCTGCCGCAGGATGGCGTCACCGCCCCCATTGACTACAACAACCTGGGCCGTGCCAATGGCCAGCCCCTGTCTGTCTCAATCGGGAAAACTAACACCAGTACGGGTCTTTTGGATTCAACACCGGGCACCGCAGGTAGCATCGCTGGGCCTGACGGCAGTGGCTACTACACGGCCACCGTTAACAACGCCTTCCCGGCTGGTGCGACTCTGCGCTCCGTATCCCTCCAGGGCTACTTCACGCAGATTGCAGGCACCTGGGATTCCAACAAGGATGGCGTGGTTAGTGCTTTGGACCTGCTGACCTCTCCTCGCCACGCGGTTTCCGTGGTCAAGACTGTCACGGGCGACACCGCCCGCCGTAAGGTGATCGACTCTGAACGTTGTCAGGATTGCCACGAGTGGTTCATGGGGCATGGCGGCAACCGGGTGAAGGAAGTCCAGGTCTGCGTGACCTGCCACAACCCGAGCATCGTGACCTCCGGCCGCGGTATGCCCGATGCTGCGCTTGAAACTTTCCGCGCCGCCGGTAAGTTCACGGCCAAGGATATCTCCAACCTAGCCGCATGGGGTATCACTGTCCCCAATCCCGT
>JAUYES010000126.1 GCA_030691225.1 Holophaga sp.
GCGGGATGCCGTGGTGCTCTGCGGTGAAGCCATGCCCGCCGAGGCTCACGTAGCCGCCGCGCTGCTCAATTCCATCTTGGGCTCCCAGGCCTTCGAGACTCGACCCACGGAAACCCTGACCACCTTCAAGGAACTGGATGGCGCACTTGCCGATATGAACGCCGGCAAATACGCGGCAGCCATTCTCTGGGATGTGAACCCGGCCTATGCCTTCCCAAAAGCTGCGGAATGGAAGACGGCCTTCGAAAAAATTCCCGTCCGGGCTTGGATTGGGCAGATTGAAGACGAAAGCGCCGCGCAGTGCTCCCTAATCCTGCCAGAGCACCACTGGCTGGAGGCCTGGGGCGATCACACCGATGGCACGATCCTCACACTCCAGCAACCCACCATTGGCGCGCTCTACGATTCCAAGCAGGGCGAAGACCTGATCCTGACCCTACTCAAAGGCTTGGGCACGGTTAAGGCGCCCGACTACCACACCTACCTTCAGGCCCGCTGGCAGAACGACGTCCACGGCAAAGGCAGCTTCGCTTCCTTTGATCAATTCTTTCAGAGCGCCCTGCACGATGGTGTGGTGAAACTCGAAGGCAAACCTGCGGCGCCTCCAGTCTTCAGGAACACGGCCATAAATGAAATGGTCGCCCGTGCCCTTACGCCCCTTTCGGATGGTTTCGAACTGGTACTGCGCCCCGGCACCCAGGTTCACGATGGACGCTACGGCAACAGCAGTTGGCTGCAAGAACTTCCCGACCCCATCACGAAGGCTACCTGGGGTAATCCCCTTTCCGTTTCGGTGGCCGATGCCCAGGCTCTTGGCGTGAAAGATGGAGACATGGTGGAACTGGAGGTTGCGGGCACCAAGCTCCGCCACCCCGTCATCCTTCAGCCCGGCCAAGCCAAGGGCACTCTTGCGCTTTCTCTTGGCTACGGCCGCAAAACGGGTGGCGTGGCGCGGGGCGTGGGCTTCAACGCTTTCTCCCTCCTTGCCATCGCTAGCTCTGCACCAAATTTGCGACTGGGTGCGAAGGTGACCAAGGCTCGTGGTCACATGGATTTGCCCGTCACCCAGAGTCATCACCGCATGGATGGCCGCGATTTGGTGCGCTCTTTCTCTCTGGCCGAATTCGCCAACGAGGCCAAGCACCACCACGAGGCCCATGAACATCCCACTCTGTATCCCGAACAGCATTTCCCTGATCACAAGTGGGGCATGGTCATCGATCTTTCCGCCTGCATCGGCTGTAGCGCCTGTTCTCTGGCGTGTCAGTCCGAGAACAACATTCCCAGCGTAGGTCCCGACCAGATTGCCAAGGGGCGCGAAATGCACTGGATGCGCATCGACCGCTATTACGAAGGCGAGATCGATAACCCCAAGGTTGTCCATCAGCCGATGCTCTGCCAGCACTGCGATTCCGCGCCCTGCGAGAACGTGTGCCCCGTGAACGCAACGAATCACAGCCCCGACGGCCTGAACCAGATGGCCTACAACCGCTGCGTGGGCACTCGGTACTGCGCCAACAACTGTCCCTACAAAGTGCGGCGCTTCAACTTCCTAGAGTTCACGGCGGACAAGGTCGAACCAGAAAGCCTGGTCTACAACCCCGAAGTGACCGTGCGACCCCGCGGCGTCATGGAAAAGTGCACCTTCTGCGTGCAGCGCATCCAGGATGTAAAAATCCGCGCCAAGGGTGACAACCGCCCCATCAAGGATGGCGAAGTGCAGCCCGCCTGCGCCGCTGCCTGCCCAAGTCACGCCATTGTTTTTGGAGATCTCAAGGATCCCAACAGCGAGGTTTCCAAGCTCGCCAAATCCAAGCGGGGCTACAAGGTAATAGAGGAGTTAGGCGCACGACCGGCCATCACGTACTTAGCCGATTTGAAGAACCCCGCAATCGCTTCGGTAAAGGAGGGGGCTTCCCATGCCTGATTTCAAACGGCGGCGCCTCGAATCCCAACCACTGTATTTCTGTCTTGATTGCGATCTAAGGAAACCCCTGGTCCAGTCTTCTTCTTTTCATCGGTGTCCATCGGTGTTCATCGGTGGCAAAAATTCTTTTTCTTTTTTGCTTCTCAACGGCCTCGCTTTTGCAGCGAACCCAAAAGGCAGCGCCTCTGAATCCAAAAAAGAAAGATCATTGGCCACCGATGAACACCGATGGACACCGATAAAAACAGGATGGGTTTTCGGGGAGTTGACCCATGCAGCATGAAATCGCTTTGCCAGAGGCATTGAAAGAGCCGCTCCTCACCGACGGCCCTGTGACCCTCGGTGGCCTGGATGATCAGGTGCTCTCGGCCACCGAACGCACACCGCCCCGAGCTTGGTTCGTATCCCTGGCCATCACCCTTACCGCCATGTTCATCGGCTTTGGCTTCATCGGCTACACCGTCGTCACGGGTATTGGCGCCTGGGGCAACAACAGTCCGGTGTTCTGGGCCTTCGATATCATCAACTTTGTATTCTGGGTGGGCATCGGCCACGCGGGCACGCTCATCAGCGCGATTCTGTTTCTCTTCCGCATGCGTTGGCGCAACGCCATTGCGCGCTTTGCGGAAGCCATGACAATTTTCGCGGTGATGTGCGCAGGCATCTTCCCGCTCATTCACGTGGGACGGCCCTGGCTGGCCTTCTGGCTCTTCCCCTATCCCAACGAGCGGGCCATCTGGACGAACTTTCGTTCGCCACTGCTGTGGGATGTGTTCGCCGTCAGCACTTATTTCAGCGTTTCGCTGATGTTCTGGTACTTGGGCCTAGTGCCCGATATCGCCTCCATGCGCGATCGCACCACCAATAAATGGAAGAAGCTCATCTACACCTTCCTCGCCTTGGGCTGGCACGGCTCGGGCCGTCACTGGCAGCACTACGAGAAGGCCTATCTACTCCTGGCGGGACTCGCCACCGGCTTGGTGCTCAGCGTGCACTCCGTGGTGAGCTTCGACTTTGCCACCTCCGTGGTGCCTGGTTGGCACATGACGATCTTCCCGCCCTACTTCGTGGCAGGGGCCATCTTTGCGGGCTTCTCCATGGTGGTGATCGTGCTGGTGGTGGTGCGCGAAACCATGCAACTAAAGAACCTCATCACCATGCGCCATCTGGATGTCATGAACAAGGTGATCCTCGGTATGAGTTGCCTGATGGGTTACTCCTACATCATGGAGGGCTTCACGGCTTGGTATAGCCAGAACGTCTACTTGCATCACACGTTCCTAAATATCATCGGCGGATCCTACGGCTGGGCCGGTTGGCTCACCATTGCGTGCAACATTGGCATCCCCCAGTTGCTATGGTTCAAGAAATGCCGCACCAGTTATTTCTGGATGATCCTGGTGGCCATCTCCGTGACCATCGGCATGTGGTTCGAACGTTTCGTCATCATCGTCATCAGCCTCTCGCAGGACTACTTGCCCTCGGCATGGCGGCTCTACAAACCAACGATGGTGGACTTCGGCATTCTGCTGGGTTCCTTCGGCCTCTTCTTCACGCTGGTGCTGATCTTTGCCCGTGTGCTGCCCGTTATCGCCACCACCGAAGTGAAGGGCATCCTGCCCGGCGCACAGCCAGAGACTGGAGGCCACCATGAGTAAGGCTTTCGCCGTTCTCGGTTTGTTCGATAGCGCCAATGCGCTGATGAAAGCCATTCCCCAAGTCAAGGCCCACAAGCTGGGTCGGCTGGAAACCTACACTCCTTATCCCATCCACGGCATGGACGAGGCCCTGGAGCTCCGCCGTTCGCCCCTCGGCGGCATGGTGCTGGTCATGGGTGTCATCGGGGCCCTCACCGCCCTGGGCTTCCAATATTGGATCAGCGCAGTGGATTACCCCATCATCACGGGCGGCAAGGCGCCCTGGTCCTGGGAGGCCTTCGTTCCCATCATGTTCGAAGTGACCGTGCTCTTTGCCACCTTCACGGCCGGCCTCGGCATGCTATTGCTCTTAAACAAACTGCCCTTCTTTGGTCACCCCGTGCTGGGATCCAAGGCCATCCGAGCCATCACGCGCGATCGCTTCGCCCTGGCCATCGAAGCGGATCCAGAACTCGATGTGGAAGGCGCCAAGGCAGCGCTTCAGGCCGCCGGTGC
>JAUYES010000133.1 GCA_030691225.1 Holophaga sp.
TGAGCCGAGCTGTTTCTGAACCTCGGCAGGGACGCCTCGGTACCAAGTTTCGTGGAGCTTGGTGAGCTCTCGCCCCAGAGCGATCTCTCGATCTGGAAGGATTTCGGCCAGTTCCGAAAGAGCCTCGTGAATGCGATGGGGTGTTTCAAAAACAATCGTGGTCTCTTCGCGCCCCGCCAGTTTCGCGAGTGCAGCGCGTCGAGGCTCGCCTCGACTGGGCAGGTACCCTAGAAAACTAAAAGCATGGTTGGGAAGACCCGAAGCCACTAGCCCAAGGGTCACCGCCGATGGGCCCGGCAGCACCGTCACCCTGGCCCCAGCTTCCCGCGCCAAACGCGCGAGTTCGAAACCAGGATCGTTGATCCCGGGCATGCCAGCATCCGAGCAATAGGCCACCCGCTGGCCCTGCGCAAGGGCCTGAAGCACGCGCTCTACGCCACTTTCGGAAACATGATCATCAAACCGCTGCAAGGGCTTGTCGATCTCAAGGTGTTTTAGCAAACCACCCGTGCGACGAGTGTCCTCACAGGCGACAAGATCACTTTGCTGAAGCGCCTCGATGGCGCGTTGCGTCAGATCACCCAGGTTCCCGATGGGCGTCGGCACCAGAATTAGATGTCCGGCCACGGTGATTCCTCCACTCTCATTAAAACACTGCGGGCGCCATTTTGGCGCCCGCGTCTGCTTAGTAGCCTTCACCCTCGGAGGGGGCCTTAACCTTGCCTCGATGGATATGGAACAAGTAGGCAAAGTAGCCAATCGCAAGAGGAAAGCCAATTAACCACCACACCAAACCAACCCGGAGTCCGTGAATTGCAACGCTCGCATTGTGTGCGGTAAGCGACCAGGCCGAATCGAGCGTGGACCGCAACATCACGGGAAATACGCAAGCAGCCGAGGTGGCCAAGATCCCAAGGATGAAGGCCCCCGACCCCAGGAAGGAGAGCAGGCGTTTCTTCTTGGCAAGGCCCACAAATACCAAACCAAGGCCCGCCAAATAGACAACAAAAAACAGCCAGGCCAATGGCACCTTCGGGAAGGCGGCGAAGAGACCAGGATTAACCGCGTGGGTAGCCAACGTGGTGACAATCCAAAGCACCAAGACGACTCCCCAAAGCGGTAGAGCCAATTTCGCACTGCGATCATGCACCGGGCCATCGGTCTTCCACGCCAAAAAGAGTGCGCCGTGGGCCGTCACCGTTGCCAGCACAAATACGCCAACCAGCACCGTGTACCAATCCAGGATCCCCACGGGATTCGCCGTTCCAAAATGCGTGAAGAGTGGAATGTTGAATTCGCCATTTGCGTCGATCGGCACGCCTCGCAAAACATTGCCAAGGGCCGCGCCCAAAAGAACCGGCAAGAGGATGCTGCTAACGGCGAAGGTGCCGTCCCAAAAAGCTCGCCACAGGGAATCCTGCACGTGACTGCGGAATTCGATGGAAATGCCACGAAGCAGCAATACCCAAAGCACTAAAAACATCGCCAAGTAAAACCCGGAAAAACCCGCAGCCAAGACCTTAGGAAAAGCCAAGAACATGGCCCCGCCACCCGCCAAGAGCCAAACTTCGTTGCCATCCCATAACGGGCCAATGGCCCCAAGAACTTCTCGGCGCTCGTCATTGGTTTTTGCCACAAAGAGGTGCAGGACTCCCGAGCCAAAATCAAAGCCATCCATGACCGCATAGATCGCAATCATAACGGAGACTAACCAAAACCAGATTTCATGCATGGCCAACTCCTCAATGCTTCGTCGCAACAGGACCATGGGCGATTTCTCGTCCAATCAAGAAGAAGAAAAGCAGACCCAATACGAAATAGAGTCCGGCAAATCCCATAGTGGTAAAAACCGTTTGCCCCGCATGCACCAAACGACTGGCGCCATCTGCCGTACGCATCAAACCATAGACTGCCCAGGGCTGGCGCCCCATTTCGGCAACCATCCAACCAACCGTGTTCGCGATATAGGGAAAGGGAAAAGCCAACATGAGCATCCAAAGCAGCCACCTAGATTGCTCCAGCCGTTTCCGCCATAGGTAGAGTGCGGCCAAACCCATCAAAGCGATAAAGAACGTTCCCAAACCAACCATCATGTGAAAGCCGTAATAGAGCATCTCAATACTGGTGGGCCACTGGTCCATGGGAAAATCATTCAAGCCCTTCACATTGCTCGAAAAGGAGCCATAGGCGATAAAGCTGAGGATTCCAGGCATGCGGATGGGATTGTCTATTTTTCGTTCCTGAACATTAGGTTGGCCAATGAAATTCATGGCGGCATGGGTGCCACTTTCAAATCGACCTTCCATGGCCGCCAGGGCCACAGGCTGGTGCTTGGCAACCAGTTTGCCTTGCAAATCACCCGTCGGAAAAGCGACCAACAAAGCCGAAATGAGGCCAGCGAAAACACCAACCTTGAGATTGCGTTTAGCATGCACAAGATGGACGCCCTTTAGCATCCAATAGGCACCGACAGCTGCCACCACAAAGGAGGCCGTGACCACAGACGCCACCATGTTGTGGGCGTACTGCACACGAGCCCATGGGTTCATTAAGAATTGCCAGAAACTGGCGAGTTGAAGCGTTCCATCAGCTCCGATGGTGTATCCCACTGGGTGCTGCATGAAGGCGTTGGTTGCAATGATGAAATACCCAGAAAGCCAGCTCCCCACAAATAGGGCGACTGCTGCCCAGAAGTGCCTACGGGGACCGATCTTCTTTTCGCCCCAAATGAGCAAGCCAAGGAAAGTGCTCTCGAGAAAGAAGGCAAACATGCCTTCCATGCCCAGAGTCTGACCAATGATGCCTCCGGAATACCGACTAAAGGAGGCCCAGTTTGTCCCGAATTGAAATTCGAGTGGAATGCCTGTCACCACGCCCACAGCGAAGTTGATGCCGAATATCCGGATCCAAAATCGGGCGAGATCGTTATAGGCTTCATCGCCAGTGCGTCGAGCCACCCATTTCAGAATGACGATGAGTAGCGCCAACCCCATGGTCAGTTGGGGAAAAAGGTAGTGGAAGGACGCCGTGAAACCGAATTGCAGCCGGTGCCAGAAAAGTGGGTCGCCCATCGATACTCCTATCGGAGAAGTTTATTTGTAGACAGAAATTACCCTGGCGAAGGCCATACAGTAATATGCCTGTGATGCTCCTAAACCACCAGTGTTCCCCCTAAGACTTGATCTCAGGCAGAGAAGAATCCGAACGGTTGTGGACAATCCTCTGGGGTAGGGGGATGACAATGCCTTCTTTGCGGAGGGCCAACAGGTACCGTCGGCGAAGCTCCCGAGAGACTTCCCACTGTTTCCCTGGGGCAACCTTGGTTAGCGTGCGAATGGTGATGCCGTTGGATCCGATGGCTTCTACACCCAATACTTGTGTAGCTTCCAATACGCGATCAGGCCATTCTTCCGCCAACCCAGCGCCCACCGAGGCTAGCAGGATCATCACGCCATCGAGATCGGCATCGAAGGCCACTTCGATATCCACCTGAGACCTTGCAAAATCTTTGGAAAGTACCACAACCTGGGTAATGGTTCCGTTAGGAAGGTAGTGGGCCTTGCCTTCGGAATCTCGGATCTGGGTAACCCGCAGTGTCATCCGCTCTACAGTGCCTGTGTGCGAGGTGTCGACGCTGATGATATCGCCAACACTAAATTGGTTTTCCATCAAGAGAAAGAACCCTGCGATCCAGTCCTTCACGAGACTTTGGGCGCCAAACCCCAATGCCACGCCAGCAATACCGGCGCCCGCAACCAATGGGCCAACGTTGACGCCAAATTGCTGAAGGGTGCTCAGTGAAAAGAAAGCTGCCACCAAGACCCATGCCAAGTGATTAAGCACGGAGGCCAGCGTGTCAGCCCTTCGCTCCGCTTCAGTGGTTATATCAGACTGGCCATCATCGACCGCCTTGCGAACGGCGCGTCCAATGAGGCGCACAGACCACAAAATAACAATGCAGGTCAGGAGCACTAAACCGAGTTTTTGCGCCTTGTCCCAGCCCACCTTTTCCATCCAGGAAAGGAATGAATCGAACTTTCCGTTAAAGATCAAACTGAAATTTGGCAAGACTAGGACTCCCCGATTTCGGCCAACACCACCCGACCCTTTCCTTCAGCCTTAGCCCTGAACAAGGCTCGGTCAGCTCGCTCCAGAAGGTGTTCGGCACCATCTGCGTGCGTCGGATAAGCGGCAATTCCGATGCTAACAGACACCGGAACATTGATTTCACCCATCTGAGCCGGAGAATCCGTAAGCTTCAGCAGCAGACGTTCTCCCATGATCTTCGCGCCCAAAGCCGTGGTGCCAGGGATTACGATGCAGAACTCGTCCCCGCCATACCGATACAAATGGTCCTGTGCGCGAATCAGGCGCTGAGCCTCAATGGCCACATGCGTCAGAACCTTGCTACCTACCGGATGTCCGAATTGGCTATTCAAAGCCTTGAGATTGTCTACGTCCAGAAAAAGCAAGGAAACGGGTTCGGCCCGGGTTGCGGCTTCCCGGATTAGCCTGGGCAGCTCTACTTCCAGGGCCCTCCGATTTCGGGCAACGGTCAGGTCATCCCGAAAAGAAAGGGTCTGGCTTGTCTCGAGATTCCAGGCATTGATCAATAGATCGTCAACATCCTCTATCCACCCCAAATAGTTCTCTGGATCCCCCGTAGGGTCCTTGAGGCGAAGAATCCCCATCTGCGCGCTAGGGCAAAGTAGGCGCGCTTGCCCGGCACGCACGAGTTCGGCGGCTTCGGAATGGCTGATGGGTGCTTCTGGAAAACCTTCCCCACAGCGCTGAAAAAAGGCCTCCTCTTGACGAACCCAAATGGCTCCCTGTTTTGCTCCCGAAAGCTGCTCGGCGCGCACAAGAATCAATCGAAGCAACTCGTCGAGCGTGGCAAGGTGTAGCATCTGCCTCAACCAACCGTCGCTGCCAAGATCGCGTTGCTGCACATGGTTCAATGCCCCACGCACGGTTTCCAAAGGCATGGATTGGCGTACTACCCAACCGGGACGGCGGGCCAGTACATCGCTGACCTCCTCGGGGGAAGCATCCTTTACCCACCATAAAATTTCCAAAGCAGCCGAAGGGATATGCCTTGGGTCGGGTCGATCGGCCACAATGAGAACCGTACCGCGGCCTGGTCCGGCTTGACACTGGAAGCCCCATTTTTCAAGTGCCCGACGAAGCAGCTGCTCGCCCTCATGGCGATGAATGCTCAGCCAGAAGATATCTGCCATGGCGACCTCAGTCCAAGGCAGCTTCAAGCCTGACGGCCAGTCGCTGGAGATGCGATCCAAGAGATTCCAAGGAGGTGCCGGGCTCGCGACCACCTCGCTCCGAGCGCACCCATCGCTTGAGGAGGCTCAACGCCTGGGCATCTCGCACGCCCAAAGGCTTGGTGGTCTGAATAAGCTTGTGGGCCGTGCGAACGCGATCTGGCGCTTCAGGCGAGAGATTAGCCATCTGGATGCAGAGATTTCGAGCCTCTCTCGCCGTTGTCAAGTCCAGGCGAATGAGCGGCACTCTCGCGTTGATGCGGAGTAAAAATACATCCAAAAACCGGAGCAATTCACCGACCAATTCCGACCCTTCCTGGAGGGCATTTTCGATGTTTTCCGGATTATCCAGAATGCGTGAGAACTGCTGGGTAATTCGATCGAATTCAAGCCGATCTTGGCTGCGGATCAGTAAAAATTCAGGACTTCTTCGGAACGAAGCGATTTGCGTCTGGGCCTGTCCCAGGGCCAAGGCCAAACGGGGAAGATCCTGCAACTCGAGATGAAGCTGAATCTGCTGATGGGACGGATCGAGGTATTCCCATAGTCGATGCAGTCTTTGTCGAAGGCGGTCCCCCTCTTCGGTCAACGAAGGGGAATCGGGGAAGAGGCGCTGCCTCAGCTCGGGGGAGAAGAGCCCCACGAGGTCAGCCATCAACTGGCGCTGATGGGAAAGCAGTAGCGCTCGCAAGTTATCAAGGCTGTTGGCCAACTGATCCACGTCGTTATTGGCAAGTGTCTGCTGGAGAAGGCCGCGAATCGTTGCCTGGTCTTGCAAAAGCGATAGCACTGCCTGCCGCAAGAATGCCCCCAGGAGCAGACTTTCTTCACTGCCTTTGGGCAACGATTCTGCCACCCGTGGGTGGTAGACCCGTTCGGCCAGCCGGCCGAGTTCGGATTCAACCACCAGGAACGTTGGAACGGTGGCATAACGCTCCGCCACAGAAGAATTGGCCGCAGGCTCCATCCGTTCCACCATTCCCAACAAGGCAAGGTGACTAGCCAGGGCCCTCGCGACGACCAGGAAGGCAGGGGGGTGCTCCTTTCTTAATTGCTTCAGAAGATCCCGCACCCCCAGAGGAAGCCGGTCTTCAAAAAAACGCCCCTCGACCCTCGGAAGCGTCCACCCCAAGTGATTCCATAACCACTGCAGGCTGCCGCGAACATTTTCCACGGCTGGCCAATGTATGCCGCGATCCAGGGGCCTGACCAAGCTCATACGAAGGCTCGATATAACGTGTTGCACGAGCAGCAGTGGTTCTGCCCTAATGCGGGTCGCCTCGGGCAATGCTCCTTCCAGAAGAGCTTCTAGGCGACGCGCATGTTCCAAGGGCCGCCCCGAAGGTGTGTGCAGCGCCTTGTTTAGGTTCTTCATTTGCTGATTGAGACGCGACCGAAGTTCATCGGCAGCGTCCCCTTCGCCAACGACCAAGAAGAGGTTTCGGAAGTGATCGCGATTTTCCCGGAGGAAGGCTGCCCAATGCCCCATAAGCCGGGGACCATCCTCAGAGCCAAGGGATGAGGACATGGTCCGAAGGCTGGCGATTAGATCCAGTAGATCGATTACCCATTCCGGTACGTGATGAAAGCTAAGCAAATCGCGATGGGCAACCTTGGCCATCTCACCCAAATTAACCAAGCTGTGCTGAATCACCAGCCCCATGGCAGGTCGGGCCTCACCCAATCGCCTATCGGAGAATTGGTTCAAAAAGGCCAAAAAGAGCCCGAAGGATCGGCGTAGACGACCTAAAAGCGGTGATTCTTCTGTCTGTACCGGGGTGTCGGCCGAGTTCTCCAGCATGGGCGGAAGATCCGATGCGCCAAGGCGAAGGATTTCCTCCAACAATTCCAAATCCTGGCGGGATAGTTTCTTCTCCCGGATGAGTTCCCGGGCCTTATCCAGGCGCTGGATTGGCGGGATCGGATTGGACATGTTCAAAAGCATAGCCGATCATTTGAAAGTCGCCATATACACCAGACTGACATTCAGGGTGGTAGACTTCAGGCCACCCCCAATCGGAGGCAAACTTTGGCCAGTAAGCTTGGCGATATGCTCGTGAAGGCCCAACTGATTACAGAACCCCAGTTGGAAGAAGCCTTGAAAGTCCAGCGACGCGAGGGCGGAAAACTCGGCAGCATAGCGGTGCGCCAAGGATTCTGCTCCGATCAGGACATTGTCAGCTTTTTAGGAATGCAGTACGGCGTCCCCGCCGCCGACCTGGATCAGTGGCCCCTGATCGAAAGTGCCGTCATCGCCCTTGTTCCTGCGGAACTAGCGAACAAGCACAAAGTTTTGCCGTTACAACGGTCAGGAAATGTACTGACATTAGCGATGTCGGACCCCACCGATATTTTCGCGATGGACGATGTCCGCTTTCACACTGGCTACAACATTGACCCAGTTGTTTCTTCGGAGATGGGGCTGATTCGAGGCATCGAACGCTATTACGGGGGGTCAAGCGGTCTTCGCCTTCGCGAGGACATGCCTGGCGCAAAAAAGGGCGCTTCCCTGCCCCCCCCCGAGCCAGGCAACCTCGGCGCCTTCAATCAAAATGCCTTTGATAATGCTGCCGATGGAGCATTGGATCTCAAGGAACTTGAAACTGAGTTAGAAGATAGCGAAACAGAGTACGAAGCCTTCGAGGAAGAGGAAAACATCAATGCCGCCGCTTTGGCACGGGGCAGCGAAGAGGCTCCAGTCGTGCGGTTGGTGAACATGGTGCTCATCGATGCAATCCGCAAAGGGGCCTCCGATATTCATGTGGAGCCCTACGAGAAAAGCTACCGGATTCGTTTCCGCATCGATGGACTCCTAACGGAGGTGATGCGCCCCAATATCAAGCTGAAAGACCCTGTCACCTCGCGCATCAAGATCCTGGCCAAACTCAACATTGCCGAAAAGCGCCTTCCTCAGGACGGCCGAATCAAACTTCGCGTCAACCTCGGTGGGCAGCAAAAAACGATCGATTACCGTGTCTCGATTTTACCAACACTGTTCGGTGAAAAAATCGTCCTGCGCCTTTTGGACAGCGACAAATTGATGCTTGACCTGACCAAGCTGGGCTTCGAGCCAGAAAGTCTGCAGCAGTGGGATCGACAAATTTCCAAGCCCTATGGAATGGTCCTCGTGACAGGGCCGACGGGTTCTGGAAAAACCAACACACTCTATTCTTCGATCGCCAAACTCAATGTTGCCGACGTGAATATCATGACGGCAGAAGATCCCGTGGAATTCAATTTCGCCGGTATCAACCAGGTGCAGATGAAAGAACAGATCGGGCTCAATTTCGCCGCGGCCTTGCGTTCCTTTTTGCGCCAGGATCCCAACATCATCCTGGTGGGCGAAATTCGCGACTTTGAAACGGCAGAAATCGCCATTAAAGCCTCTCTTACTGGCCATCTTGTGCTCTCAACACTTCACACCAACGATGCACCTAGCACCATTAGCCGCTTGATGAACATGGGGGTCGAGCCTTTCCTGGTCGCCACCTCGGTCAATATCATTTGCGCCCAGCGACTCATTCGTCGAATTTGCGTCAAATGCAAAGCCCCAGATCCTCACCAGCCTCCACCCGAAGCCCTCCTCAAGGTCGGATTCACTGATGAAGAAATCCGCAAGGGCATCACCGTCATGAAAGGCATGGGTTGCGAAACTTGCAACAAAAAAGGGTTCAAGGGGCGAGTCGGCCTTTATGAGGTCATGGAAATGTCGGAAACGATGCGAGATATGATTCTCACCGGTGCCAGCGCCATGGAACTCCGGGAGCAAGCAGTCAAGGAAGGCATGATCACATTGCGCCGATCCGGTTGCCGCAAGGTGCTGGATGGGGTAACCACCATCGAAGAGGTCGTCCGAGAGACGGTTCTCTGATCTGCGGGAGTCAAGCCATGGCCGAATCGAATGTTCAATACGTTGTGCCGCTTCAGCAACTGCTTAAAACAATGGTGGATTACGGTGGCACGGATCTTCATATCACCACCGATAGCGCACCTCAAATTCGCATCGATGGCAGCATGGTTCCCCTCAAGCTCCCGCCCCTGGATTCAGCTCAAACGCGGTGGCTTTGCTATGGCGTGATGACTGATCAGCAAAAGCATCGACTCGAAGAAGATCTGGAGGTGGACTTCTCCTTTGGCCTGCAAGGTGTCGCCCGGTTCCGCGCCAATGTTTACAACCAGAGAGGCGCCACTGCCGGTGCCTTCCGAACCATTCCCGAGAATATACGCAGTTTTGAAGCACTTGGTCTTCCACCTGTCATGGTGTCACTCTGCGAGAAACCACGTGGACTGGTGCTTGTGACCGGCACAACTGGATCCGGAAAATCAACGACCCTGGCTGCCATGGTCGACTACATCAACGAGCGGGAGCCTTTGCACATTCTCACCATCGAGGATCCCGTTGAGTATGTTCATAAGCACAAACGCTCCCTTGTCAACCAACGCGAGATTCACGCCGATACCCACAGTTTTAAGAAGGCCCTGCGCTCGGCCCTGCGCCAGGATCCCGATGTCGTGCTGGTGGGCGAATTGCGCGATCTGGAAACCATTGAAAGTGCCCTGACCATCGCGGAAACGGGTCACCTTACGTTTGGAACCCTGCACACCAACTCCACCGTTCAGACTGTCAACCGCATCATTGATGTGTTTCCTGCCTACCAACAACCTCAGGTGCGCGCCCAGCTTTCGCTTGTCCTCGAAGGCGTCGTTTGCCAATCACTGATTCCCAAAGCCAGCGGCAAAGGACGAGCTCTGGCACTCGAGGTCATGGTCCCTAACCCGGCCATCCGTAACCTAATTCGTGAAGACAAGATTCACCAGGTATATAGCTCCATGCAAACTGGTCAGCTAAAGTTTGGAATGCAAACCTTCAACCAAAGCCT
>JAUYES010000136.1 GCA_030691225.1 Holophaga sp.
GGCGTGACACTGATGGCAATCAGTAAATCGCGGGAATCCAGACTGCCCACCTGGGTTGCGAAATCCGCAGGGCTGCCCTCCATGGCGGGTAGGCCGGTGTTGATCAAGAGGTAGGCCAGCTGGCGTGCCATAAGCGCAGAAACACCATCGCCAATGACCAAACGCAAGCGACTGGATTTGAGCAACTTCGCGGCGCCCTCCAAGAGTTCCTCGTCTACCGCCTGCACCAGCAGTTCGATGTTGCGGATATCCCGGCGCGCCACCTCCACCAAGGTCGCTGCCGCCTGGGCCGGAGCTTCCAGCAACTGATCCCCGCTTTGGTAATGTTTCTTGGCGGAGTTGACCAGGGACTTGCGCATTTCCAGATAGCCCGAGTAGCCCAGCTTCTTCGCAAAGCGCACCACCGTGGCCACGCAAGTTTGCGATTGGGAAGCCAGTTCCTCCACGCCCCAAAGCGCAGCCTCGTGCATGTTCGCTTGCAGGCAATCCGTGATGCGACGCTGACTGGCCGAAAGCCCATCGGCGCTATTGAGGCGGTTCAGAAGCGTGATCTTGGCTGTCGACATGGTTCTAGGGTAGCTGGGTACGTCAAGGCTTCAACGTCACAGGCCCGAAGGTGAGCCTCCGGGCCTGTGGCAAAAAAAGCAAACGGCTACTTGGCGGTAAGGGCAGCCAGAGCGATGGAATAGAGCTTGGTCAGCGCGCTATCACCCCGGCTGGAGAGCACACAGGGGACATTGGCACCCACCACCATGGCGGCCAATTCGCAGCCGCAGAGTTTGGTGTTGGTCTTGTAGAAGACATTGCCTGCGTCAATGTTGGGGAAGACCAGGCAATCCGCATCCCCCGCCACCTCGCCCTTCACGCCTTTGGTTTCGGCACTTTCCTTATCGATGGCGACATCCAAGGCCAGGGGCCCATCCACGAAGGCGCCCTTGATCTGGCCACGATCGGCCATCTTGCTGATAACGGAGGCATGCACCGTGGCTTCGATGGCTTCGCTCACCTGCTCGGTGGCGCAAATGAGCGCCACCTTGGGTTTCGCGATACCCAAGGCCTGGCCCACTTCGATCACGTAATTCGTGATGGCGATCTTCTGCTTGAGATCGGGATAGGGCAGCACTGCCACATCGCCGCAGACGATCAGCTTGGCGTAGTTGGCATTCTCGATGACCGTGACATGACTCAACACGGCGCCGGGCTTCATCAGGCCCTTTTCCTTGTTGAGGATGGCGCGCATGTATTTGTCGGTGCTCAGTAGGCCCTTCATCAGGATCTGCCCATGACCGCTGCGAATCAGCTCCACGGCCTTGGCGCCCGCACCGGTATCGGTGGCTTCGTGGATGATCTCGAAGTTCGCAGCATCGAGCTTCAGGTCGGCCAAGGCCTTCTGAATCTGAGCTTCATCACCCACCAGGGTGGCGTCAATGATCCCCTTTTCTCGGGCTTCGTTAACGGCTTCGATGGTGTGGCCATCCACCGCCCAAGCCGCCACCAGCCGCTTTTTAGCTTTGGATTTCACGGCTTCGAGAATTTGATCCAGCTTGGTGATCGACATTGGTTTCTCTCCTTTGCAAGACCCGGCCCCAGGGCGGTCTGCACGCCTTTGAGAATACCAGCCTCGAAGCGCTGAGACAGAGGCATCCCGAATGATGGAAACTACTGAAGTGCTGGAGTGCAAGATGTCCCTGATTGCTCAAAACCCCTTGGCTTTCATCGTGGGTGCCGGACCCGGCATTGGAATGGCCACGGGGCGACGCTTTGCCCAGGAAGGCTTTCAAATCGCCATAGTCATTCGCCCCAACGACGATCTCGCCGCCATCGAGGCCGAACTCCTAGCCGCGGGCGCGCTGGCCGTGCACGCCTGGGCGGTGGATCTGGCCGACACCAAGGCCCTGGAGGCGATCCTGCAGCAACTTCAGGGCCAGAACCTGACGCCCGAAGTATTGATCTACAACGCCTCGGGCGGTGCCGATGCCCTGCCCTCGCGCCTGACTCAAGAGGCCCTTGCCGCAGGCTTCCAGATAAATGTCCACGCACCCATGTTGTGTGCCCAGACCGTGTTACCCGCCATGCGCAAAGCCCGCCGAGGAACGATCCTCTTCACAGGCGGCGGCTTGGCGTTGGAACCCAAGGCATCGCAAACCGCCCTTTCTCTTGGTAAAACAGCCCTTCGCGCCCTGACGTTTTGCCTGGCCGAAGAACTAGAGCCCGAAGGCATCCATGTGGCCACGCTCACCATCGCGGGATGGGTTCAGCCCGGCACGGCCTTTAACCCCGAGGCCATGGCAGAGGCCCTTTGGGCCTTGCATACCGAGCCACGAGAGGCTTGGCGACGAGAGGCCCTAGTTCGGGCCTAAAGGCAGGCAGTCAAGGCTAGTGCGGGGAAGGCATCACATCCCATTCGGGCAACAACCAGCACCGAACCATCTCTGCCATCGGCTTTCCAAGCCATTAAAAAACGCACCCCGCCTTCGCCCTTTTGGATGAACCCAAATTTTGCAGTTGCCAATGAAAAACCAAAGATGAACCACGGAGTCACGGAGGGCACGGAGAAAGCTTGAGGCACGAAAAGTTGATGGATTTTTGCCTCTGACTTCTCCGTTCTCACCTCTCTGTTCTCTGTGTCTTGTGGTTCAGCTTTTCGGCTTTTCACTGATCTGCGGCAAACGCAGGTGGAGAAGAGCCTTTGCTGTGTATCGGTGTAGTCGAAAAACGGATCTACCACCAAGGCGCCAAGCGGCGCTGTGCGCCTTCGCCAAGAAAAGCAGCGGCAGTGGATACTCCCAAGGGTCGCCATTGTCGAATCTTCGGCCAGAAGCCCGCCTTCTTGGGAGCGGACTTCTGGCCGAAGATTCGATCCGCTGCTGGGGCAGCGGAGATCCCGCTAGGCGGGATCCGGCGACCTATC
>JAUYES010000142.1 GCA_030691225.1 Holophaga sp.
TGGACACGGATAAAACAAAGGCTCGCATTGGGCTGCCTGTTGGCAGTGGCTTCTGGTTGTTTCGGTCAGGGGCTGAATGGGGATCGTATGGGGTTGAAAGAGGGGGATGTGCTATTTCAGACCTCGCGTTCCGCGCAGAGCCAGGCCATCCAAATCGCAACACATTCCCGCTGGAGTCATATGGGAATGTTGGCGCGGGAAAATGGGCGGTGGATGGTGTTCGAGGCCGTTCAGCCGGTGCGCCTGACACCCCTCAACGAGTGGGTAAGGCGTGGCCAGGGCGGCCACGTGGTCGTTAAGCGGCTCAAGGATGCGGCGAAACGGCTGGATGAAAAAAACCTTTCCCGCATGCGGCAAGTTGGGAGGCGGTTACTGGGGAAGCCCTACGATTTGACCTTTGAATGGGATGACCGCCGTATTTATTGTTCGGAACTCGTTTGGAAGATCTACAAGGAAGGTGCTGGCATTGAGCTTGGTCATCTGCAGCGGCTCCAGGATTTTGATTTGAGCCATCCCGCGGTTCAGAAGAAAATGCGAGAACGCTACGGAAACAAGCTCCCGTTGGAAGAGCCGGTCATTTCACCCCAGGCCATGTTTGAAAGCCCACTTCTTGCCACCGTGTTTGAACGCTAGGAGGACCCATGCCCAACAACATCATCATTCACCAGATGCCCATCCTTTCGACCTTCGAGCCGCCTCCCGGTTTTGAAATTGAACGCACCATCGGGCCGTGCTGGGGTATCACGGTGCGGAGCCGCAGTGTTGTGGGCACGACCTGTGCGGGCTGCCAAACGATTTTTGGTGGCGAGATCACCATGCTGACGGAATTGGCCAACGATAGCCGCAACGAAGCCATGAACCGGCTGGAGCAGCACGCTCGACAGATGGGGGCCAATGCTGTTTTGGCCATGCGCTTCGATTCCAGCGAGCTGATGCAGAACACCAATGAGATCGTGGCCTATGGCACTGCCGTGGTGGTGAGGCCCATCCAGAAGTGAGCAGGATTCCTCGGGCAACCGCTCGGCGAATCGATCGCTTGGCGAAGGGCGCCCATGCCTTCCATCGCTTTGCACATCATCCTCTTTGCAACGCCTACGAAGGAGAAGTGCTTCGCTTCGGCCGGATGAGGATTTGCAAAGGCTGCACCCTCGTTGCGCTGGGAGCATTGATTGGGGCGCTTCTGGGTTGGCTTTGTCCGCGTCTATCTCTCCAGGCTTTGTTTGCGATAGGCATTCTGACCCTCCTTTGGGGGTGGATGGTCTTTCGCTGGTCCTGGTTGCGCAGAATTGGGAAGGTTGGTAACCGGATGCTGCCGTCGATGATGGCGAGTTTCCTTGGGCTACAGGGGCTCCGGCACGGTGGTGCGTGGGGTCTGGCCCTTGTTCTGGGCGCTTGCCTCGCGTTGCCGGTGGCAATGATGGCCTATCGACGACGGGGTGCCTGGCGTGGGCCCTGCGAGGCTTGCTCCGAGCGGGAACTGCAGCCTTGTTCCGGTTATCGGCCACAGTTGCGCCGGGAACGGGCCTTTCAGCGAGTGGTCGGACGATGGCTGGGTTCGCCATCGAACCCTTCGGGGCTGTGAGCCTGAAGGGGCGCTGCTACACTGATTTGTCGAAAAACTGGAGCTACTCGTGAAAATACTCATTCTCGGCGTCAATGGTTTCATCGGTTCCCATCTCACGGACCGCATCCTGAAGGATACGAACTGGGAGATCTATGGGATGGATCTCGCTAGCAACAAGGTGGCCGAGCATCTGAGCGACCCCCGCTTTCATTTCGTGGAAGGCGATATTTCGATCAGCAAGGAATGGATCGAATACCACGTTAAGAAATGCGATGTGGTGCTGCCCCTGGTCGCCATCGCAACGCCCAAGGTCTATGTGACGGATCCGCTCCGCGTGTTCGAATTGGATTTCGAAGAAAACCTGCGCATCGTTCGCCATTGCGTGAAATACAACAAGCGCATTGTGTTCCCCAGCACCTCCGAGGTGTATGGCATGTGCACCGATGCGGAATTTGACGAAGAAACCAGCACGCTGATTACCGGCCCCATTCCCATGAACCGCTGGATCTACAGCACCTCCAAGCAGCTGTTGGACCGCGTGATCTGGGCCTACGGATTCCAGAAGGGCCTGAAATTCACGCTATTCCGTCCCTTCAATTGGATGGGACCCAAACTCGATAGCTTGAACACCGCCAAGGAAGGCAGCAGCCGTCTCGTCACTCAGTTCAGCTGGAACCTCTTCAACGGCGAGCCCCTAAACCTGGTGGATGGTGGCCACGCCCATCGTTGCTTCTGTGATGTTGACGACGCCATGGATGGCCTGATGTCCATCCTTCACAACGAAGGCGGCAAGGCCGATGGCAAGATCTTCAACATTGGCAATCCCGACAACGACAAGAGCGTGCGTGAGATCGCCGAGATGATGATTGAAATCTGGAAGGAACACCCCTTCCGTCTCGAACGCGGCATTCCCGAGGGCACTGTGGTGGAAACCGGCAGCGGCCAATTCTATGGCAAGGGCTACCAGGATGTCATGCGTCGCACCCCCAGCATCAAGCGCATGCAGGCCACCTTCGCCTTTGATCCTAAGGTCGGCATGAAGGCTTCCCTCAAGAAGGCTCTCGATTTCTTCGTGGAAGAACACAAGGCCCTTGAGAAGGTGGTTGAAACCGAAGGCTGATTTTGTCTTTCGAGTGATCCAAACAAAGAGGGAGGCAACAGCCTCCCTCTTTGTTTGGATGCCTGGGAAAGAAGGCACCGAAGGTCTTTCACTCGCCTTCTATTGGTCCTGGCTTATCCTGGGGGTGTGACGCACTCTTTCTCGGATACTTCCTCCTCGGACTCTCACGATGAGGGCGCTTCTGCCAGCTACCGCATTACGCATCAACGGGGTCCGGTATCTCGTCAAGTGCGTGCGGCAGCAATCGCCTGGGGTGGTGAAAAGGCCTGGGAGGCACTCCTCGACTCAGTTTCGCCCGAATGCCGGTCCCGC
>JAUYES010000145.1 GCA_030691225.1 Holophaga sp.
CCGGGAATCACCGACCTTGGCCGCGGTGTGATCATCCCCACCATCGATGGGAGAAAGGCCCGCGGGCAGAACTCCCGTGACGGGCTTTTGAAATTGATCCCCACCCTTCTGGGCATAGCCAACTTCCACCCCGACCTGGCCAATACCCGTGCTGTAGGCAAAGTTGAGCCCGAAGCCCAACATGCTGTTAGACAGGTTGTCCTTGGTGCTGGGGGCATACCCCAGGCGAACCTTGAGATCCCGGGTAAACCCGGTCTCCTGGGCCTGGGCGGAACCGAACACAGCAGCCACCACCAGCAGCCCGCGGCCGAACAGGGAAATGCGACGCTTTGACATGAACCGACTCCTCACATGAATGCCATCCAAGCTTCCTAAAACCGAACGCCACTCACAATAGGGGGACCCCCCCTTTATAGATGAGTAGTTCTACTCAATTTGCATTTCCCGCCGCAGCCCTGTCACAGAACTCGGTTATCGAAAAATCGGAGACCTCGGTTGATCTATAGACCCTTCAAACACGCGCAAAGGGTTGTATTCCGCATGCGGACCTACGATTCTTAACGCCCCGACTAATCTTTAGGCCACCATGACGCCATCTGAAGACTTCCTCATTTCCCTGCACCGAGCCGTTAAGGCTCGCCAGCTTTATGCCCCGATCCATCCCAAATGCCGGGAGGCCTTCAAGGCCTTTGAGGATGCCTATCGCCGTCTGTTGGAAGGAAAACCGCAGGTCCAATTCGCCACCCGCAATGGGCGATTTTTTGTGGACCGCTTAATGCAAGACAGCGAAGCCTCTCAAATCAAGGCCCTCGCCCAGGAATTTGAAGATCGCAGTATTCAGGCCCTTGTTTGTTATGCCGGAGCCGAAACGAACGATCTCGACACGCTTATCGGAATTTTTGGTACCAAACCAGCGCAATTAAGAACTCTCGGCGGTGCCAAAAAACATTTAGAAGATCAGGGCATCACCATGATCCGGATCTTGGCAACCCGCTTGGAAGAAGTTTCAGAAACCGGACAAGTCTCCGCGGCCCTTCTTGAAACCATGGTTAATTTCGTCCGTCGCTCTCCTGCTGCGCCTTCAGTCCCTGAAACGAACGCCTTTGCGCCGACAGCCACAAACGAAACACCGACGGCTCCCTCTGCTACAACCGAAACACCCTTGACCCTCTCCACACTGCTGCGGTTGGGATTCACCCCTGGCTCTGGGATTGGATCTGGGCCAGGTTCAGGACCAGGCTCCGTACCGGGCGGGGGTTCAGGCTCAGGACCCAGTGCAGGATCAAGTGCAGGGTCAGGTGCAGGATCGGGGCCAACGTCAAGCCAGGGCGCTAGGCCTCAGGGCGTCCTAGAACA
>JAUYES010000150.1 GCA_030691225.1 Holophaga sp.
TCCAGCAATAGATCCCAACCGATGATCCAGGCCATGAGCTCGCCGAGGGTGGCGTAGGCGTAGGTGTAGGCTGAGCCCGATACCGGAATCATGGAGGCCAGTTCCGCGTAGGCCAGGGCTGTGAACCCGCAGGCAATGGCCACCAAGAGGATGCTGATGACCAGCGCCGGACCCGCTCCCGGGCGGCCCCCCGCCAGGTTGCCCGCGGCGGCGGTGCCGATGGCGCTGAAGATTCCCGCGCCAATGATGGCCCCGATGCCGAACATGGTGAGATCGAAGGTGCCCAGGTTCTTCTTGAGTTGGTATTCCGGCTCTTCGGCCTTGGCCTTCAATTGCTCGAGACTCTTGGTGCGGAAAAGATTTTTCAGCATGGGCCATCCGAAAAGAGATTCTTGGCCATTGTGGCAGTAACCTCTTCTGACCATGAAGCTTTGGAATGATCGTCGCCTCCGCCTTTCCATCACGCGCCTGGGCCTGGAGTATTTGGCCGCTTTGCTGCTGGTGGGCGTGTTTGCTGTAAATACAGGCAACAACCTTCTCTATCTTGTCTTTTCCCTGATGGCGGCCGTTTTTCTGGTGTCTGGATGGGTGAGTCGCCATGCCATCCGGAATTTAGATTTCGTCCGCATCGAGGAAGGCAATTTGTTTGCAAGGGTGCGGGGCCATCTGCGCCTTCGCCTTCGAGACGGCGCGCCCAAGCGCTTTAGGGGGCTGGAGCTCCGCCTGGAAATGGAGGGTGGTCGGACCGAACCCGGCTTCTATTCCGGAGGGTCGGGCCAAGAAGATGGCAGAGTCGTGGTGCACGTTTTCCCTGAACGCCGAGGTTGGACCCGGCTTACGAGCCTAGAAATGCGAACCTCTTACCCTTTTGGATTTCTTGAAAAATCTTGGCGATTCAAGCTGGATGAATCCGTCTTGGTGTTGCCTCATCCGCGATCTGCGCTGCTAAAACAAGGACCCAAGGGAGAAGCCGTGCGTTCTCTCCCGAAACCTGGAAGCGCCAGCCCCGATGGTGCCCGCCCCTTCCGGGAAGGCGATTCCATCCACCGTGTCCATTGGAAGCGCACCGCCCAGCGAGGCGAACCCTGGGTGCGCACCCTGGAGGATGAGGAGCCCGCAGGGCAGCACCTTCTCTTGAATTTGCGCAAATGGGAGCCAGGTGCCGAATTCGAAAAGGAACTCGAGCGGCTCTCGGGAGCCATCCTTCAGGCCCGAATTCA
>JAUYES010000160.1 GCA_030691225.1 Holophaga sp.
TTGGTGCGCCCAGCTGGACTCGAACGTTGCCGGCTTTCCACTCGCGCCTGACTCCACCTCGAAAGCCCACTGGGCTTTCAAGGTGGGGCGCTCGCGGGCCGGCTGCCCCTCGCTGGTTCGAGTCCAGTGCGAAGGTCTTGGCAATGATTGGTGCGCCCAGCTGGACTCGAACCAGCGACCCTCAGCTTAGAAGGCTGATGCTCTATCCACCTGAGCTATGGGCACCCAGGGGTTAGTTTGGCATGAAGGTGGGATGCGTGGGATGGGACAAGCGGGGGGCAGGGGGCATCCAAGAATTTACCGATCTTTCGAAACCTCTTCGTGGGGGCGGTAGAATTGCAGGTCCCCCGTGGGGCTTTTTCGTGTGAGCTAATGATTCTTCGCAAAGAATACGGTTTCGAAGCCGCCCATTTCATTTACAACCACCCCGGCAAGTGCCGGAATTTGCACGGGCATAGCTACAAGCTCTTCGTGTGCCTGGAGGGCAAGGTAAACCCTGAAACGGGCATGATCATTGATTTTGACGATCTGTCCAAGGTCGTGATCGAGCAGGTGATCAAACGCCTGGATCATCATTTCCTGAACGATCTGATCCCCCTTTCCACGGCGGAAAACATTTCGGTGTGGATCTGGGAGCAGCTCAAGCCCGAATTGCCGGAGCTTTGCCAGATCGAGGTCTTTGAGACGACTGATAACTGCGTCATCTATCGGGGTGCGTGATGAAATGGGCGTGGGTGGGAGTACCGGCATTGCTGGTCACCACGGGATGTGCGGAGTTAAATCCCGCTCGTGGCTACCAGGAGGCTGCCCGCCAGCTTCGAATCAGCCTGGATCGCGTGGAGCCTTCGCTCCAGATTTCTTTTCCTTTGGAAGAATCCCGCATCGGCATTCGGCTCGTCTTGGGTGCCGAAAATCCAACCTCCGTGCGCTTCAAGGCCACGAGCTTTGCCGGACGAATTTACCTCGATGACGCCACCCAAATTCATTCCGTTGGCCAGGTAGCCTTCAGCCGGAGCATCGATCTGACACCCAACGGCCGCTCCCAGATGCCCGTGGACCTTGGATTTACCTACCGAGAGCTCAATCAGTCCTGGGGCGCCATCAATTCGGCCATCCGAAGCCGCAAGGGCACCTGGCGCCTGGAGGGCAGCCTGCAATTGGAAGCCTTCGGCATCCCCTTCACCTTGCCCGTGCGGGCCACCCGAATCACCGGAAACCAGCCATGATTCGCGCCGTTGTTTTCGATCTCTGGAACACCTTGGTGCATAGCCGGGGGGGCGATCCCTTTCGCCATCTCTATGCCCAAATGACCGAGGCCCAGCGGCCATTTTTTCCTCAATTCAAACGCGATGCCATGGATCAGCCCCATGCAGACGCCCATCAATTTCTGGAGCGCTGGCGCCCCTGCCTGGAATTTTCGGAAGCCCAATTCCAGGCCATGGCCGATATTTTTCGCCATGCTTTGGAAGAAACGGAATGTTTCCCCGAGGTGGTCAGAGCGCTGGAAGCCACTCGCAGCGTGGCGCGACTCGGGCTTTTGTCAAATACCCAGAGTTTCGACCTGGGCTTTCTCGAACGCCTGGGAATCACAGACCTCATTCCCGCCCAGTTTCTGAGCGCCGAGACGGGCTTCCTGAAACCGGAGACCGGGGCCTTCGAATCCGTCCAAAAGAAATTCGGCCTCTTTCCGGGCCAGCTGGCCATGGTAGGCGACAGCTGGAACGACGACGTGCAGGGCGCGTTGAATGCGGGCTGGACCGTACTTTGGCTCAACCGCGAAGGCCGCCCTCGCCCCGATCTTGACCCCGATTCCGAACTCGTTGAGATCGCGGATCTATCCCAGGTCCCCAGCGTAATTGAGCAGTTACAGGCCGGAGCTCGGTGCAGTACCTGCCTTGGCTGAGCCTGCGTTATCATGCAGGCACACCGCTAATCGCACTACGCGCACGCCAAGGAGCCACCATGACTGCAACGGTTGAAACGATCATCAACGAAGCCAAGAAGCGCATGAAGTCCTCCATTGAAACACTGCGGAAGGAACTCGCCACCGTGCGCACCGGTCGGGCCAATGCTTCGATCCTAGACACCATCCAGGTGGAATATTACGGCTCGCATATGCCCCTGAACCAAATCGCGGGAATCAGCGTGCCCGAGCCCTCGCTTTTGGTGATCCAGCCCTTCGACAAGGGCGCCATGAAGGCCATCGAGACCGCCATTCTAAAAAGTGAATTGGGCCTGAACCCCGGCAATGATGGCAACGTGATTCGCCTGCCCATCCCCGCCCTCACAGAAGAGCGCCGCAAGGAACTCACCAAGGTGGTCAACCGCATGGGCGAAGAAATCAAGACCGCCGTGCGCAACGTCCGCCGCGACGCCAACGACGACATCAAGAAGCTCGAAAAGAACAAGGATGCCCACCTGAGCGAAGACTCCGCCAAGACCGCGCTCGACGATATCCAGAAGCTCACGGACCAGATCATCAAGGAAGTCGAAGAGACCGTGAAGCATAAGGATGCTGAAATTTTGAAGGTCTGAACCCCGCGATTTTTCAACAAAAAACCAGGCTGATTTTGAGCCTAGTTTTTTGTTTGGGCTTAACGAATCTGCGGTTCCGTTCCATCGAAAAGATGAAACGCCAAGATGCGAAGGCGCCAAGAAAAACCTTCAAGGCCGGTGCGAAAGATCGCCGGATCCCGCTCCTAAGAAGGCGGACTTCCGTCCGAAAATGCGACGTGGGGACACTTGGAAGAATTCACTGCTTTTGCTTTTCTTGGCGAAGGCGCGCAGCGCCGCCTGGCGTCTTGGCGGTAGATCGGTTTTTTCGCCAAGTCGAAGCCCCGCAAAAGCAGGCCTCCACTACGGTCTCCGAAAATACGTGAGGGCTTTACCGAAAGTAGGCGACGCCCGCTTCGAAAATATGCTGATCCTTATCACCGGGGGCGTTGCACCAATTGTGTGGGGTGTAGCGCTCGGGGTGGGCCATCTTGCCGAAGACGCGACCATCGGGGCTGGTGAGGCCTTCGATGGCCAGGGCGCTGCCGTTGGGGTTGTATTCGATATCCAGAGTCGGCTGACCCGTTGGATCAACGTATTGCGTCGCCACTTGACCACTGGCCAGCAACTGCCTCAATAGCGCGTCGGGCCCCACGATGCGCCCTTCCCCATGGGCGATGGCCACGGTATGCGTGTCGCCGGGCTTCACTAAACTGAGCCACGGACTCCGGTTGGAAGTGACCCGGGTGGTGGCCACGCGACTCATGTAGCGCAGGCTGTTGAAGGTAAGGGTGGGATCTTCGGGATGCTGCTCGCGAATTTCACCGTAGGGCACGAGGCCGAGCTTGATCAGGGCCTGGAAGCCATTGCAGATGCCGCAGACCAGGCCATCGCGCTGTTTCAGCAATTCGTGAACGGCATCCTTCACGCGGGGCGCCCGGTAGGCGGCGGCGATGAACTTGCCGGAACCTTCGGGCTCATCGCCCGAGCTAAAGCCGCCGGGAATCATCACGATCTGGCTGCGCTGAATCGCCGTGGCCATGGCGTCCAGGCTTTCCTCCACCGCCTTGGGATCGAGGTTGCGGAAGACCACGGTTTCGACCTCGGCACCGGCTTCGCGAAAGCGGGCTTCCAAGTCGTACTCGCAGTTCGAACCCGGGAAGGCGGTGATGACCACGCGCGGTTTGGCCACCTTGATGGCCGGGGCGCGGCGCTCCGTGGCGTCAAAGGGCGCGAAGGGCGGCAGGGTCGCGGCAGGCTCCGCATCATCCAAACGTGTAGGGAAGACGTGTTCCAGGCGGTTTTCCCAGGCGGCCTGAAGCTCGGCCAGAGCCAAGCGCTGGCCGCCCACGTGAATGGCGGTTTCCTCCAGCGTGGTGCCCAGGGCGGTCCAGGCCAGACCCTCCAGGCAATGGGCCGGATCGGTATCGAGTTCCAACACAAAGGCGCCGGGGCGAGGCGTGAACCAGAAGGCAGGATCCTTCCGCGTGAGCGCCAGTCCCACTTCGTTGCCAAAGGCCATGATGGAAAGGGCGGCGGCGAGGCCATCCATACCCACTACCTTGGCGGCCTTTACGCGGCCCGCCTTCACGAGATTGGAAATGCGTTCATAGGTAGCGTGCAGTTTTTCCCATTCCGGCAATTCCTCGGCGGTGCGGGGTAATTCCACGAGCACAACCGAATGTTTGAAGCCCTTGAATTCGGGGCTGATTACTTGCTCGGCTTGCACCACATCCACCGCAAAGGCCACCAGCGTGGGTGGCACATCGAGATCCTTGAAGGTGCCGGACATGCTGTCCTTGCCACCGATGGCGGGGGTTTCCATGGCCATCTCGGCGTGCAGCGCGCCCAGTAGCGCGGCCAGCGGCTGACCCCAGCGATCCGCATCGCCCATGGGTTTGCCGAAATATTCCTGAAGCGTGAAGCGCAGCTTGTGATGATCGCCGCCCACGGCCACCAGCTTGGCGGCGGCCTGCACATGGGCCCACACGGCACCGTGGAAGGGCGACCAGCGGGAAATGGCCGGGAAGAAGCCATGACTCATGGCACTGGCACTGGTGGTGGAACCACCTTGTACCGGGAATTTCGCGACCATGGCCTCCGACGGCGTGCGGCGTGTGCGGCCGCCGTAGGGCAGCAGCACCGTGCCCGCACCGATGGTGCAATCAAATTTTTCGGTGAGGCCGCGCTGAGAGCAGGTGTTGAGATCCGCCAACTGCTTGAGCCAACGATCCCGGATCTCCGATTCCGCCACGCTGGACGTGCGAAGGGGATTGCCTGCGGGCACAGGAGCCGTGACACGAGCCTGAGTGAACTGAGCGGCGCCATTGGAATCGATGAAGGCGCGGGAAAGATCAACGATGGTCTGGCCCCGCCACGTCATGCGCAGGCGCGGCTCGGCGGTCACTTCGGCCACGAGATTGGCTTCCAGATTCTCGGCATTGGCCAGGCGAATCACCTCGGCGGCATCCGCGGGGGCCACGACCACCGCCATGCGTTCCTGGCTTTCGGCGATGGCGAGTTCGGTACCGTTCAGGCCATCGTATTTCTTAGGGACCACATCGAGGTTGATCTTCAGACCCTCGGCCAATTCCCCAATGGCCACCGACACGCCGCCGGCGCCAAAGTCGTTGCACTTTTTCACGAGCTGCGAGAACTCAGCCTTGCGGAATAGGCGCTGCAGCTTGCGCTCCATGGGCGCGTCGCCCTTCTGCACTTCCGCACCACAGGTATCGATACTGTCTTCGGTGTGGCTCTTGGAACTGCCCGTGGCGCCACCGACGCCATCACGACCCGTGCGCCCTCCCACCAGGATGATCACATCACCCGTCACAGGCTCTTCGCGACGGACCTGGGCGCGAGGCACTGCGCCGACAACGGCGCCGATCTCCATGCGCTTGGCCACGTAACCGGGATCGTAGACTTCCACCACCTGGCCCGTGCAAAGGCCAATCTGATTGCCGTAGCTGGAGAAACCGTTGGCAGCTTCGGTGGTGATCTTGCGCTGAGGCAGCTTGCCGGGAATGGTATCCGCCACCGGCACCGTGGGATCGCCCGAACCCGTCACGCGCATGGACTGGTAGACATAGGCGCGACCACTCAAGGGATCGCGGATGGCGCCGCCCAAACACGTCGCGGCACCGCCGAAGGGTTCGATCTCCGTGGGGTGATTGTGGGTCTCGTTCTTGAACATCAACAGCCATTCCTCACGCCGCACATCCTGTGCGGCGCCCTCCGGGTGGTGCTGCGCGCCATGGCCCCCCGCTCCTGCTCCGGCCTCTTTTCCCGTGGGTATGACATCGATGTCCACGATCACGGAGCAGGCGTTGATCTCGCTGGTGACTTCCTGATCATCCAACTTGCCAGCCTTGCGCAACGCGCGGGCGGGCAGCAGGGCGATATCCATCAGACACTCGGGCTTTTCCTTCAGCCGCGCGCCGAAGACTTCCTGACGCAGCTTTTGGTAGTCCGCGTAGGTGGTTGCGGCGGTGGCGGTGAAGGGGCTGGGTTCCACCGAAACCTTGGTCAATTCCGTGAGGAAGGTGGTGTGACGGCAATGGTCGGACCAATACGTATCCAGCATGCGCAGTTCGGTTTCGGAGGGATCGCGCCGCTCCTCATCCCGGAAATAGGCCTGGGTGTGCTGAAGATCGGCCAGGGTCATGGCCATGCCGTGCTCGGCCTGAATCGCAAGCAACCCCGCTTCATCGGCGGTCGTGAAACCCGCTAGCACGGGCACATCGGCCGGGGCGGGCAAGGCCGGATTCAAGGTCACAGGCTTGGTGGACGCAGCGAGGCGGCTATCCACGGGATTGACGAGGTAGGCCTTGGCGCGCGCGACATCCTCTGCCGCCACGGCGCCCTTCAGCACGTAGACCCGCGCACAGGCCACCGTGGGGCGAGCGCCGTGACTCAGCAATTGCAGGCACTGGGCGGCACTATCGGCCCTCTGATCATACTGGCCAGGCAGGTATTCCACGGCAAAGGCGGTTTCCTGCGCCTCCAGAGGCAGAGTTTCTTCATGCACTTCATCGAGGGGCGGCTCGGCGAACACCGTCCAGCGCGCGGTGTCCATCTCGGGCTCACCCAGGCCTTCCACGTCGTAGCGAATGACCAACCGCAGGGACTCCAGTGCTTTCAGCCCCAGGTTTTCCCGGAGATCATGCAGGATATGGCGCGCCTCCACGGCGAACTCGGATTTTTTTTCGACGAAGATTCGGCGGATATGCGACATGAAAGGTCCTTCTAGAAGATGGAACGGCCGCACGGCGGAGCTTGGTTCCACCTCCATCATAACTGGGCCAAGGACCCAGCCGTTCTCGATCCGTTAGAATCCAGCTATGCCAAGTCTTCTGACCCTCGCCTTTCTGGTCCTCGCCGCCTTTCTGGCCGGTTTTGTCGATGCCGTGGTGGGCGGGGGTGGGCTCATCACGATTCCGGCCTTGATGCTCGGTCTTCCTGCCGGAACCGCCTGGCCAGTCATCTCCGGCACCAATAAGGTGGTGGCCTGCACGGGGACGACGGTGGCTGCGGCGCAATTCCTTCATTCCCGCATTTTGCGCTGGCAAGAGATGGTGGGGCCGGTGGTGGCGGCCATGGGTGGTGCGGCGCTGGGCGTGGCCATGGCCTATTTTTTATCCGGGCGCTTTGATCCCTTTTTGCGCCCAGCCATGGTCATTCTGATGGTGGTCATGCTGGCCTGGACCCTGCTGAAGCCCGATGCGGGCAAACTGCACGCTCCAAAATTCGGCCTCTCCCATCAGCGCATGCTGGCGCTGGTAATTGCCTTTGCGCTGGGTTTCTACGACGGCCTGTTCGGGCCCGGTACGGGCAGCATCTTGATCTTCCTGTTCGTGGCGGTACTGGGCTTTGATTTTTTGCGTGCATCCGCCCTGGCCAAGAGTGTGAACTGGGCCTCCAATATCGCCTCCCTGGTGCTGTTCCTTTACCACGGAAGCTGGGTCCCCACGGTAGCCCTGAGCATGGCCGTGGGTAATGGCTTGGGTGGCTATCTCGGGGCTCGCACCGCCCTTAAAAAAGGCAGCGGCTGGGTGCGCTATGTCTTTATCGTGGTCGTCAGCGCGCTTATTTTGAGACTGGGCTGGCAGATGCTCGGCAAGTAGGCCCTTGCCTTTTAACTTTGGGCTTTGGCCAAAAATGTCTATCCTCCAAAGACTTACCCACCCTGCTATGCGTGCCACTGGAGGATCCATGACGCCTCTCGGTTCCCAACCCACGAGCGAGACGGACTTCGCCTCTGCAGAGCGCATCTCCGGTTTGGAGCTAAATGCCGAAGTGGCAGCCTGCCTGGATAACCCCGTGGCCCATGTCATTCTTGATGCGGTCGAAAGCTTTGCCATGATCCTCAACGAGCATCGACAGATCCTGGCCGCCAATGCCGCCTTGTATAAGGCCTTGGCGCTGGAAGATCCGAACTGCTTCCAAGGACTCCGTCCAGGGGAACTGTTCGAATGTGTCCACGCCCAGGAGGGCCCCAATGGTTGCGGGACATCCAAGTCATGCAGTCGATGCGGCGCCGTGCTGGCCCTATTGGCAGCCCAAAACCAAGGGACCCCCGCCGAAGGAGAGTGCCTACTGAGCAGCCAGGAAGACGGGAAATGGAATTCTCGGGAATTTCAGGTTCGTGCCACGCCATTGCGCGTCGCCGATCATGATTTTCTGGTGCTGGTGCTGCGCGATATCAGCGCACTCAAACGGCGGGAGGTCCTCGAACAAGTCTTCCTGCACGAATTGGCCAACACCTTGCAAGGCTTGCAAGGCTGGACAGAATTACTCCAGGTTTCCAAAAAGGACCCCGCCATCGCCGCCCAACACATTCTGGATCTTTCTGATCATCTGACTCAGGAAGTGAGTTCTCAGCGCCTTTTGCTTCAGGCCGAAAAGGGCGAATTAAGCACCGAAATGATCGAGATGCCCGCCTCAAAAATCATGGAAGACCTTGAGGCTGCGATCCACCGACACCCTTCGGCCCGAGGCCGGGTGCTGGAGATCGCGCCCTACCCTCTCGGTCTATGGGTTAACTGCGACTCCCGCCTGCTGCACCGGATTTTGCTCAATATGGCCGTCAATGCCATGGAAGCCT
>JAUYES010000174.1 GCA_030691225.1 Holophaga sp.
GGATGGGTTGGCCTGGATACGAACGGCAGGCTTCTGGCCGCCACTTAGGCTTACGAGTCCAACGCCGGGCAGTTGGCTGATTTTTTGTGCCAAGCGGGTATCGGCGAGATCCTGAACTTTGGAAAGTGGCAGAGATTTCGACGTGAGGGCCAAGGTCAAAATGGGTGAATCGGCTGGGTTGGTCTTGCTGTAAATGGGGGGATTGGGAAGATCCCGGGGCAGGTAGGTTCCCGCAGCATTGACGGCGGCTTGGACTTGTTGTTCCGCCACATCGATATTCAAATCCAGGATGAACTGCAAGGTGATGATGGAGCTGCCACCGCTGCTGGAGGAAGACATCCGATTGAGGCCCGGTAGCTGCCCAAACTGACGTTCCAATGGTGCGGTGATGGCCGAAGCTACGACATCGGGGCTGGCCCCAGGGTAAAAGGTGACGACCTGAATGGTGGGGTAGTCGACCTGAGGTAGCGCCGAAACCGGTAGTTGACGGAAAGCGATGGAACCCACCAGCAACAGCCCCACCATTAACAAGGTGGTGGCAATGGGACGAAGAATGAAGGGCTTGGAAAGGTTCATCGCAGTAGCCGTTTAGGGGTCACTATTTGGCCTTCTTCATTTCTTGCCCATCCGTTGGGGGAAGATCGACCTTGGCGCCGGGACGCAACTTTTCCAGGCCATCGATGGCAATAATTTCCCCTGCGACAAGGCCGGTACGAATGGCACTGATATCGCCCTCAGAGGCTTCGATCACGACGGTGCGCATCTCCACGGTGGAGTCGGGCTTTACGAGATAGACAAAAGGGCCCTGGGGGCTTTGCTGAATGGCGACCGATGGGATGAGCGTTAGGCCCACCAGGGTGTCGATCCGAAGGCGGGCGTTGACGAATTGATTCGGAAAGAGCGTGAGATCCGCGTTGGAAAAAATGGCTTTGATGCGGATCGTGCCGGTGCTGGGATCCACTTGATTATCGATGGCGAGCACCTCGCCTACGGCAAGACGGGTTTTCATGTCCCGGTCGAAGGCTTCGACACTGAGCTTTTTCCCCTTCTGGTTCTGCGTCAAAACCTGCTGGATACGATCGGCGGGAATGGTAAAGAGCACCGTGATGGGCTGTACCGGGGCGATGATCGCCAGACCGTTAGGATCGCTGGCGCGCACCATATTGCCTGGATCCACGGAGCGAAGGCCAATTTTTCCCGCGATGGGCGCAGTGATTCGGCTGTACACTAGGTTGAGTTTTGCGCTTTCCACCTGGGCCTGATCGGCCTTCAAGGAAGCTTCAAATTGAGCCACGGTGGTCATTTGCGTGTCGAGCTGCTGGCGGGAAATGATGCCTTGCTGGACCAGTGTCTGCAAACGTTGCAGATCGGCGGAGGCATTTTTGAAGGCGGCCTGATCCTTGGCCATCTGGCCTTCGGCCTGCATAAGTTGAACCTGGAAGGGGCGAGGATCGATCTCGGCCAGCAGATCACCCTGTCGCACGAACTGGCCCTCCTGGAAGGCTATTCGAATCAGTTGGCCATCCACTCGGGTTTTGATCGTAACGGTATTGAGGGCGGTTACCGTTCCCAGGCCCGTGAGGGTCACGGGCATGTCGCCCCGAGTGGCCTTTGCGACCTTGATGGGAATGGCGCGTGCAGCTGGTGCCTTGGGCTTAGCAGCGCAACCAAGGGTTCGGATTCCCACGGTGGCCAGAATCACCAGAGCACCAGCCGTTAAGGCTGATCGGGTTCGCCACCAGGGCGTGGTCTTGTCTTCGGCTCTGTGGCCAAGGGGTTCTTGGGCAGGAGAATTCTGTGAAACATCAGTTTTCATGGGCAACCCGTTGGTGGGGAGTGGACGAAGGTCCTGCTTCACCATTCTGGGGTGAGGCACAAACAAAAAATACCCTCGCAATACGAGGGTATCAAGAAATAGCGATGGATTCGGTTTTCAGTTGAAATCGACTTCCAGAGCCTTGGCTTTTCGCTTTGGGCTCTTCTCTCCCATTTCGGAAAGATTGTGCAATAGCTTGTGGAGGGAGCCCCGCAAGGCCGTCTTTTCCTCGGGCGTGAAGCCCTTTTCTAGCCGTAACCGAAATGTTTCCGCGGCCATGAACAATGTTTCGGTGAGGGCCGTGCCTTCTTCAGAGATGCCTACTAAAATGCGCCGTCCATGATTAGGGTCCTGATTGATTTCCAGAATATGGCGGTCCTCGAGGTTGTGAACCAAGCGGGAAGTGGTGGGGTGATCCAGCCACATGCGAAGCGCCAGATCCGTGAGGGATAACGGACCAGTCTCCCGAAGCAACAGGATCATCCAGGCTTGATGAGGAGTGAGGTCGAGGGGTTCCAGCAACGGAGCAATGGCATGCTTGATGGCTCGCCTTGCTGCAGCGACCAGCATGCTGATTCCGGATTGTTCAAAACCAGGGAGAGTCGGTAAGGCTGTCATGGTGTCCATCCCTCAACGTGAGAGTCATGATACGAGGTAATTGATTCAATTGCTTTTGAGTCGTGTCGCCACTTCTTCCAGAGGCCAGGATTCCTGAGTTCCGGCGCTCAAGTCTCTGGCCGAAATTATGCCTCTTTCGAGTTCCCCATCCCCCAGGATCAAGGCTAGGCGTGTTCCTTGCCGGTTGGCCGAAGTGAGCGCCTTCTTTAGATTGGTGCCTCGGGTATCCAACTGGATGGCGAGGCCCTGGCTCCACCATTCACGGGCGAGGGTAAGGGCCTTGAGCGAAGCGGCTTCGCCCAAGGGGATCAGCAAGGCAGGTGGGTTTTGGGGTGCGTCTCCATGAAGTTGCTGCATGAGCACGGCAAGTCGATCGAGGCCAATGGCCCAGCCGAAAGCCGGAACTTCGGGGCCGCCCAAGTGTTTGACCAAGCCGTCATAACGACCGCCGCCGAGTAACGCGGATTGAGCGCCGAGATCGCTGGAGAGCACCTCAAAGGCAGTGCGGGTGTAAT
>JAUYES010000191.1 GCA_030691225.1 Holophaga sp.
CCCAGAAGTTCGTGACGCTCGGCTTGCACTTTGTGTCGCCACGGCCCGCGCACTGCGCCAAGGGCTGTTCCTCATGGGCATCAAGGCCCCGGAGGAGATGTGAACTTAGAAACGGAGAACCGCCAAGACGCTAAGTCGCCAAGAAAAGACCTTTGCCATGAGGACGAATCGATCGCGACTGTCATCATTGATGCTGCGATCAAGGTTCATCGAGTCTTGGGTCCTGGACTTCTTGAAAGCGTATACGAGGCGTGTCTATCTCACGAATTAAAAAAAAGAGGGCTCAAGGTTCTCACCCAAATTTCTTTGCCCGTCCACTACGAGGACATCGAGATCGAATCGGGACTTCGTATCGACATGTTGGTTGAAAACCGAGTGATCGTGGAACTCAAAGCCGTAGAGAAGGTGTTGCCCGTTCACGAGGCACAACTGCTGTCCTATTTAAAGCTTGCCCGGAAGCAAGTTGGATTTTTATTAAATTTCAACGTCACCCTTCTCAAAGACGGCATCACCCGGCGGATCATTACCACTTGAGTCCTTTTTTCTTGGCGCCTTGGCGCCTTGGCGGTTCTGTTTTTCGGAGAAACTTCAATGACTAAATTCATTTTCGTAACCGGTGGTGTGCTTTCCAGCCTTGGCAAAGGCATCGCGGCGGCATCGCTCGGGGCCTTGCTGGAAGCCCGCGGCCTGAAGGTCACGCTGATGAAAATGGATCCCTACCTCAACGTGGATCCCGGCACCATGTCGCCCTTTCAGCATGGCGAAGTGTTCGTCACGGATGATGGTGCGGAAACAGATCTGGATCTGGGCCACTACGAGCGCTTTACCTCCGTGCCCACCAGTCAAAATCACACCATTTCCTCGGGCCGCATTTACAACACGGTGATCCAGAAGGAACGACGCGGTGATTATCTGGGCAAAACCGTGCAGGTCATTCCCCACATCACCGACGAAATCAAGGGCGCAGCCAAAAAGGTCGCCAAGGATGTCGACGTCGTCATCGTCGAAATCGGCGGCACCGTGGGCGATATTGAAAGCCAGCCGTTTCTTGAAGCCATCCGACAATTCCGCATCGAAGTCGGACTGGGCAATGCCATCAATATGCACCTGACCTACGTGCCCTACATCAAGGCTGCGGGCGAACTCAAGTCCAAGCCCACCCAGCACAGCGTGAAGGAACTGCGGGCCCTGGGCATTCAGCCCGATGTGCTGGTCTGCCGCGCCGAACAAGATATTCCCCGTGCCCTCAAGGACAAGATCGCCCTCTTCTGCTCCGTGACACAGGATGCAGTCTTTAGTTGCCGCGATGCGGACACCATCTACCAGGTACCCATGAACCTCCACGAGGAAGGCTTGGATGCCAAGGTCGCTGCCCTTCTGAACCTGCCCGAAGCCAAGCCGGATCTCAGCCGTTGGCAGAATCTATTACACCGCATCCGCAACCCCAAGGGCAGTGTGCGCATCGGGGTCGTGGGCAAGTACGTGGAGTTCAAGGAGAGCTACAAGAGCCTGACCGAGGCCCTACATCACGCAGGCTACGGCTTGGAGGTTCAGGTCGATCTCAAATGGATCGAAGGTGAGGCCATCGAAACCGATGGCGCGGCCGCACATCTCGGTGATTGCCATGGCGTGCTTGTCCCAGGCGGATTCGGTGTGCGAGGCACCCAGGGCATGATCTTGGCAATCCAATACGCCCGCGAAAACAAAGTGCCGTTCTTCGGCATCTGCCTCGGGATGCAGATGGCCAGCGTGGAATTTGCCCGTCACGTTGCGAAGCTGGAAGGTGCCGATAGCACCGAATTCGAAGAGAATCCCAGGCACCGCGTAATCTTCAAGCTGCGCGAATTGGTGGATGTGGAGGAGCTGGGCGGAACCATGCGCCTAGGCGCCTACCCCTGCGTGATCAACGAAGGCAGCTTCGCCCACATCGCCTATGGCAGCACTCATATCAGTGAGCGCCACCGTCATCGCTACGAATTCAATCAGGCCGAATTCCGCGGCCCGCTGGAAGCTAAGGGCCTTGTCTTCACCGGCCTAAGCCCCGATGGCACCTTCGTGGAGATCGTCGAAATCGCCGATCACCCGTATTTCTTAGGCTGCCAATTCCACCCAGAATTCAAGTCCAAGCCCTTGGCGCCCCATCCTTTGTTCACGGCCTTTGTGAAAGCAAGTGCCGCGCACATCTAGACCGCGCACAGTGATGTGAATCACAGCCGCACCACCCCTTGATCTCCGTCAAGGTGAGCCTCGCCAATCGATCGGAATCTCCTGATTGGAACTGTCCCTCTTCGGGGGGCCCACTCAGGAGGAATCATGTTTTGCAATCAGTGTGAACAGGCCGCGTGCGGCACAGGTTGCACCGGCGATTACGGTGTGTGCGGCAAAGACGAAGACGTCCAGAGCCTCCAGGAAACGCTGCTCTATGGCGTCAAGGGCATGGCCGCCTACGCTCACCACGCCCGGCGCTTGGGCAAGTCCGATGAGGGCGTGAATGCCTTCATGGAAGAGGCGCTGTTTGCCACCATGACCAATGTGAACTTCGATGTGCCCAGCATGCTGGAACTGGTCCTGGAGTGCGGCAAACAGAACCTGCGCGTAATGGAAATGTTGGATGAAGCTCATGTCGAACACTTCGGCCAGCCCGAGGTGAAGGAAGTCTGGTGCGGCACCAAGGCCCAGCCCGGCATCCTGGTCAGCGGTCACGACATGCTCGATATTTGGAATCTGCTCAAGCAGGTCGAAGGCACCGATGTGCTGGTCTATACCCACGGCGAAATGCTGCCTGCGTTCATGTATCCCAAGCTCGCCAACCACCCCAATCTGGCCGGTCACTTCGGCGGCGCCTGGCAGTTGCAGCGCAATGAATTCGAAGCCTTTGGCGGCGCCGTGATGGTCACCACCAACTGCATCATGGAACCAAAAAAGTCCTACGCCGATCGAATGTTCTCCAATCGCACCACCGCCGCTCCCGGTGTGACTCGTTTGACCACGGATGATTTCAGCGCGGTCATCAAGCGCGCGCGCGAACTCGGTGCGCTCGAAGCCCGCGACTTCGGCAAGATCCCCGTGGGCTTCCACCACAGCGTAATCCTGAACGCCGCCCCTGCCATTGTCGAAGCCGTCAAGAAGGGCGATATCACACGCTTCTTCGTGATTGGTGGTTGCGATGGCGCCGAGCCCGGTCGCAACTACTACACCGATTACGCCGCCAACACGCCCCAGAGTTCCTTCGTGCTGACCTTGGGTTGCGGCAAGTTCCGCATCATGGGCCACGATTACGGCACGCTGCTGGGCCTGCCCCGCCTGCTCGATATGGGCCAGTGCAACAACGCCTATGGCGCCATCCAAGTGGCCGTGGGTCTCGCCGGTGCATTCAAGTGCGGTGTGAATGATCTGCCGCTCACCATCGTGCTGTCCTGGTTCGAACAAAAGGCCGTGGCCGTGCTGTTGACCTTGCTCCACCTGGGCGTCAAGAACATCGCCGTGGGCCCCGCCGCTCCCGCGTGGATCACTCCCAATGTCTTTAAGGTGCTCCAGGATGCTTACGGTCTGAAGCTCATTGGCGAAAACGCCAAGGCCGATTTGGCTCGGGACATCAAGGGTAACTAAACTTCGATCACGAACCTGAGGCGGGGCCGCATTGGCTCCGCCTCAGGCTGCACGCACTTCTCGTCGGGATGGTATTTTTATGGCGTCGCCCTTTGGCGATGACCATGGAAAGGCAGAGGGCGTGTCTCTTCAATCAAGAGATGACATTTATTACGAGGTCTTGGGACTTTACCTGCGGGGCTATCGCACGGCAGCGGCAGTGCTAGGCACTTACTATCTTCTCCTCATTCCCATCCACTTCGTGGCCCAGCGACCGGAAGTGGGCTCGATGATGGTCGTCCCCAATCTGCTAACCGCCGCTGTATTCCTTGGCAGTTCTCTGGGGATCTACAAGAACTGGATCCTGCCCCGACACTGGTCGATGATCGCCATCACATGCCTGTTGGCTCCCACGGCCAATCATCTTTTTCTCTTGGGTCTGACCGGTCGCTTGGAACTCACCAGCGATCTGATGCTCGTTCTGGCCGCTGCCAGCGTAGTTTCACCCCAACTCAAATTGCACCTAACCATTTTAGGATCCTGCCTGGCCAGTTGGATCGTCGGCGTCCTAATCATTCAGCCCAAGGGCGATCTCCTGCACTGGAGCCTGGGTCTGCTTTCGGCGTGCCTCGTCTCCCTGGCCCTGCATGGCATCGTCAGTCGGCTTTCCTGGATGCAGGCACGGCTGCGGGTGCGCGATGCCCGCCTGGCCGAACGCCAGAAGATCATTGCTCAAGAATTACGGGAGGCTCTCGAAAGCGTTCGGATCCT
>JAUYES010000198.1 GCA_030691225.1 Holophaga sp.
TAATAGCCCCTGGATGGGGGCATTGCTATCGACCCATTGGGAGGCTCGAAGAAAGCTGGGTGGAGCTGCGTCGGCTTTCGCAAGGGTTGCCAGGGCGGAGAGGTCCCCAATCCAGATTCGGTCTTGGCTATCAACCAGGAGGCGAACGTGAAATTGGTCGTAATCGAGAACCACGTAAAGTGGCATTTCTCCCTTGGCGGTTTGCAGTGAGCCTTCCAAGGGAAAGGCTTCCGTGATGGACATCAATAGGTTTTTGGGATCCTTGAATCCTCCGAGTTGGATCAGGAAATTGCCCCCCTTAACGGATTTGGATTCCAGAACGTCTTTGATCTGAAGATCCATAACGTAAAGAGAGACTCGACCGGTCTCGCCTTGGGGATTGATATGCGCCCTTTTGAGAAAAAGGTCCAGAATCCGGTCGGCCAATGGGAAATTGCCAAGAAGACTTTGGAATTCGCGCCGCTGCAGAACCCAACCGGCCTGCCCGGAAGCGGCCATGACTGTCCCAGGAGGGGCCGAAAGGACCCAATCGGGACCCTTGGCTTTTTTCTCACACCCAACCAAGACTATGAGCGCGGCGGGAATCAGGAGCGTGGCGGCAAGTTTCATATATCACCCAGTGTCAGGGCTACGCGCGCGTCGTCCCCGCGGTTATGGATCAAACCGATTTTCTCAAGTCGACAGGTAGCGAAGGGTTGCCGGGAGGTGGGGGCTGCGAAGCAATTGGAGCTGTTCGCTTTCGGAGAGCAGCCCCCAGACACGTGTGGCGGATTCTCGAGGGGTTTTGGGGTTGAGCAGCAATTCCGACATGATCGAAGGGTGAGCCATCAGGGTCGGGTGGGAGGCGATGGCCTCCAAGATGGACCTTGGGGTCTGCTTGTTTCTGGCTAGTCGCACCAGAATGCTTGGATCTAGCTGCCGATCGGAGACCATCTGCTTCAGAGTCTCCTCATCCTTGAGCACATCCTGGGGCAAGTGCCGGATGAATTCGCCACCGCTGGCGCGCAGGGCCACAATGCGTTGTTGGATGGTCATAGCTAGATACATGGAGCGGAGGATTTCCAGCGCCTGTTGTTTGACTTCCATATGAGGAATCCTAAGATCCCGCAAAAGATCCAGCAGGGCCCTGGGTGTCGTAAGCGAGTGCAAGAGTTGAAGTGCGGTGGTCTGAGAAAGATGAGCGTTATGGAGCAGTGCTTCTTGAATGGCTGGGTTTTCACCCCAAGTGAAATGACTCGCCAGCTTTTCCACACGCGCGGAATCCATGGCGGGAATCACGGAGAGCAGCTCCTGAGGGGTGAGGCCAGGATTTTCCAGGACGATGGTAAAGACCGTGACATCGGGATCGCGCAAGGCCGCCATCATTTGCTCGGGCTGCGTAGACTGATTGGCCATGAAAACGCGCTCTTCCAGGGAGGCCCAGCGGCCCTCGGGCTGCGTGGAAAGACCGCTGACATGGGTGGTGCGTTTCCTTTGTAGGCGATCGTAGAAAATCTTGATCACGCGCAGCAAATTAGGCGCATTGCGCTTGGCCCAGAAGGTGATGAATTGGTATTCCGTCTCGTCCAATTGCGTGAATAGGCTGGCAATCCGATGCAAGGCCCTGGGCCCCCCGGGGCCCACGGAAAGTTCGGCCAACAAATCGCGGCTCACCCGTAATTTTTTGGCAAAAGCGTTCGGTAACCGGGGAGCGTCGTACATCGCTTCGCGCAGGGGATCGCGGAAATACCAGCGTGCTTCGGCGTAAATGTCTTCGAACAAGTCGGAGGCTTCGCCCATTCGGATGGATTCGATTAGCAGTTCCTCGGAAATCATGGGGTTATGAAGGGCCGCCTGGCGGATATCCGAGTCAGGATTTGCCAGGAAATCGAAAAGTTCTTCCTGAACATGCGTGGTTTCGGCCCTGGCAAGGAGTTCTTCCTTGGGTATTTGAACCGCCATGGGTTGCGTGGTGGTTCGGCTCTTCGGTGGTTCTGTGAGGGCCTCCCAGTCTTGTTCCTCGGCCGGTAAAGGCGGTAAGTCCTGGGTAAGGCCCGTGGGGTTAACTTGGCGCGCGAGCTGCTTGAGCTGCTGTTTGACGATCGCTTTTAGCTCTTGTGGCAACTGGGCATAGACAAGCTTGACGGTCTCGGCGCGTTCTTCTTTCTCCTCCGCTGGGGCGCGATCCATGGTGTGCATGAGATCGAAGAGCGATACGGCCAATTCCAGATCTCGGCGAATGGGTTCTGGTGTCGCCTCGTTTTCGGCCAGGGCTTGAATAATGGGAGCGTGTAATAGCCAATGCGGGGTTCGGGCGATGAGCGTGAGTAGCCGAGGGTTTGTCAGGTTCCGCGCCAGCCCTTCGATGAGCTGGAATTGCCGCTCCGAGGGTAGTTGGGGGCGGAGCAGGACCAGATTGCGGAAATGGAGCTTTTCCTGGCTGGAAAAGGTCGCGAGAAAGGATGGGTTCATCTCTTCCACGGACCCTCCTATTCGCAGGACTTGGCTTGAGGCCCGAGCAGCGCGGGGGTCTCAAGGATGAGGCGGCAATCCATCATGACGCCTTGAATTCCATTGACTTGGCCGGCTTGGGCAACATGTTCCTGAGACCGGATGCTGCCACCCATCAGGATGGGGAGCCGGCCATGCTGACTGATTCGGGCGGCGGTGGAAAAATCGGGGGAGGCATCTTTCGTTTCCGGAATATCGGAAAAAAGGAGGCGTTTAAACCCTTGCTCACGAATGCGGCGCGCGGAGTCCTCTGGGCTGACGGGTGAATATTCGGACCAGCCCGATGCTTGGACTGCCCCGCCGCGGGAATCGATGGCAGCGGTCAGGTATTCACTGAATCGGCCAAGCAATTGATCCACAACCAGTGGGGAGCGATGCAGGATGGTGCCAACCAAAAGCCAGGTCGCGCCGTGATCGAGAAAAAATTGGGCCTGATCGGAGCTGCGAATCCCGCCGCCCACCTGAATGCAGACCTTGTTGCCGGCCTGACGAAAGCGATGCATGATCCGGGAAATGACCTCTCGGTTATGCCCTCGACTGCGCGCTGCGTCCACATCCATCAGAGACAGACGGTAGCAACCATGCCCAAGAAGGGAGTCGGCAACTGCCAGAGGATCGGTAGGCAGGCCATCGATTCCCGACATAGAGGTCAGGAGGCCATTCTCGATCAGAAGTGTTGGCAGAACCTTCAATAGCGCACCCTTCCGTGACACACCCTCGGAATATTAACTCATGCTGCGCATCTTTGGGGCTCGGGACGCAACAACCCTGTCGATTGCGAGGCATTTGTGTCCCAAGTCCGCAGCCCGAATCAAGGCAAGAGTGTAAGTGCCAAACGGGCAGCCGCCACTTGGGCCTGTTTTAAACTCTGGGCCGAGGCCTGGGCTTGGTGGGGTCCGACCTGAA
>JAUYES010000205.1 GCA_030691225.1 Holophaga sp.
GAGCTTGCCCATGGCGTTGGCAACGTGATCTTCGCTCTCAGCCGCAAAGCCAATGGCCCATTGCCCCGGTTGCCGGTTCATCGCCAGGGTCGCCAGAATATCGGGCGTGCGCACCAGCACCAGGGACTCGGCCCCTTCCTGTTTCTTTACCTTCTGGGGCGTGAATTGTTCGGGGCGTTGATCCGCCACGGCGGCGGCAGCGATCATGCCGTCCATTTCGGGCCACAGTGCCTCGCAGGCTTCGAGCATGTCCATGGCGCTCCGCACACGAACGACTTGGATACCCCTCGGGGCCGCAAGGTCGCCACCGAGCACGAGATGTACCTGAGCCCCGGTATCGCGCAAGGCCCTGGCCAGTTCGATCCCCATGGCCCCGCTGGAACGGTTGGTCAGGGTGCGGACCGGATCCAGATCTTCCCGTGTCGGCCCGGCCGTCACCAGAATTCGCTTACCTTCGAGGATCGGAATTCGGGGTCGACCTAAGGCTTCGATGGCTTCCAAAATATCGACCAAATCCGCAAGCTTGCCGGTGCCCTCTTCGCCGCAGGCCAGCATGCCTTCAGCGGGTTCAACGATGGAATGACCAAAGCCTCGGACGCAGGCAACATTGGCCTGCACCGCCGGATGGGCCCACATGGCCTTGTTCATGGCGGGGGCCCACAGAACCTTGCCCGTGGTGGCTAACAGGATCGTGGAAAGCAAATCATTGGCCAGGCCATTGGCGGTTTTGCCCAGAATATCGGCGGTGGCGGGCACCACGGCGACCAAGTCTGCCCAGCGGGCCAAATCCACATGTTCCACTTTCGGATTGGGGCGCCATTCGTGGTAATCCGGGTTGGCGCCGAAGCAAGGCTCACCCGTGAGGGTCGCCAGGGTCAGCGGTGTGATGAAGCGGCTGCCAGCCTCGGTCAGACAACAACGCACCTGATGGCCACGCTTGACGAGCATCCGCGCTAGATCCGCAGCCTTGTAGGCCGCGATGCCTCCGGTGACACCCAGCAGGATTTTCATGGTTCCCCCGATCCTGCCATGGTACCTCATGCCCTTTCTTCTGGAGACTGGCGCCCCCCCGTGCTAGACTGGGCAGCTCTGAGGACTGTCCATGATTCAACGCACTGTAGTCCACGTTCCCGAAGAAATCAGCAACAAGTATCGCTTTGTCATGGTTTCAGGCAAGCGCTGCGAGCAGCTCCAGCGGGGCGCCTACCCCAAGGTCGAAGTGATCGTGCCCATGAACAAGCAGGGTCAGGCCCAGGATGCCCCCAAACTGGCTTCCTTCTGGTCCCAGGTTTCTGTCGAAGAAGTCGAAGAAAGCCGCATCGCCTTCGAAACTCCGGAAGTCACGATCTACGACTACACCACCGAGGTTCCCATCTCGGTCGAGTAGTCCACGCAAGATTTCTCATCAAGGGCTCTCCGGAGCCCTTTTTTTGGGTTCACGGGTTTCCGGGGATCGCAGGTTGAGGACTGCCTATGCGAGGTTTCGGCTTGGCCGGAAACGATCTACCGCCAAGACGCCAAGACGCCAAGACGCCAAGACGCCAAGCGGCGCTGCGCGCCTTCGCCAAGAAATGCAACAGCAGCGGAGATCCCGCATAGCGGGATCCGGCGACCTTCCGCAACGGGGTTATTTGGTTTTTCTTGGAGCCTTGGCGTCTTGGCGTTTCATCTTTTCTGATGGGGTGGAACCGCAGACCAGGAAAAGCCAAGTCATGGCATCGTTACACGCAACCGTTGTGCCCGACTGGCGCTTCCCGCAATGCCCTGAAGAGCCTTTTTTAGGGGCCGTGCCAAAATAACCAGTGCAATTCAGGTTATTTTGGCGCGGCACCTTATGTCGGCTCGACAATGAATTAGCCAGTCTATTTTGTCCCTGCGACTTAGCCACTCGGAGCCCGCCATGATCGTTCCCGATATCGATGATCTGATCCTGGACCACGACGAGGATACCGGCCTGGAGGAGTTGGGCCGCAAGGTGCTGAGCCGC
>JAUYES010000207.1 GCA_030691225.1 Holophaga sp.
GAGATCCTGAGGGTGGGTGATGGTCTGGAAGCCCTCGACTAGCATCTCGGCTTTCGTTCGGCCCAGCATGGTGCATAAGGCTGGGTTTACCTGGAGGAAATGGCCATCCAGCGCCACAATCGCCATGCCGATGGGAGAAGCACCGAAGGCCTGTTCGAGGCGGGCCTCACTGAGGAGCCTGGAGGCTTCGCTATCGCGCCGCTCCAGTTCAGCAGCGGCGCGCATGGCCACCATGGTCAATGTGGATTCAGCGGACCCGGAATTCGCCACAGGGTGGCGCCCGATAATGGCAATTAGGCCGATGGGCTGGCCATTGGAGCCCCAGAGGGTAGTGCCCAGGTAACTCTCGGCTCCTATATCCTGCAGCACCTGGTCGTTGGGAAATTGGTGGCGGACGCCGCTGGGAAAGCAGCAGATGTTTTGCCCCACCACATCCCCGCAGGGGGTGTCTTTCAGCGTGTATTCCGTGTTGTCTTCAAAGTGGCCGTCGGTCCAGACCGCCAGGGTTTTGGCGGCGAGTCCATTGCCCACCAAGCGGTCGATGCAGATGAAATCCATGCCCAAGTGCTGGGCAAGAAAGCGGGCCAAGGCCTGGAAAAAATCTTCGCCGGTGCCTAGCCATTGGGCCTGGGCCAAAAAGGCCTGGGTTTCCTCCAGGTGCTGGTGTTCGGTCATATCACGGGTCACGCCCACCACGCTGGCAACCTGACCCAGGATGTCTTTTTCAGGGGCGAGCTTGAGTTCCAGGAAAAGGGGGCCGCTTGGAGACTGGATTTCAAACGAGACAGTGGTGGATTCTCGCGTGGCGAAAACCTTTTCGATGGCGGCTTCCCACAATTCGCAGAGGGGCTCAGGAAATCCCAGTTCCCGGTGGGTTTTGCCCAGGAACTGATCCTGGCTAAATCCCGTGAGATCTAGGACTTTGGCGTTGCCGTATAGATGGGCTCCTCGGCGGTCATAGCGCACCACGTAATCCCCGGCGCTTTCCAAGATGGCGCGGTAGGAACTCTCGCTTTCCCGCAAGGCAATGGTCCGCTGCTCTACCAGGGTTTCTAGCAACTGCTCGTGGCGTTCGATTTCTTTCCGTTGCAGGAAAAGGTCACAGAACACCCGTACCTTGCTGCGTAGCTCCTTGGGTTCGATGGGCTTCGTCAAGTAGTCCACGGCCCCGGCGTCGCAGCCCTTGAAACGGTAGCTATCGTCCTTCATACCCGCCGTGACAAACATGATGGGCAGGCGACGGGTTTTTGGGTTGGCCCGCAGTAGCTCTGCCGTTTCAAAGCCATCCATATCCGGCATCTGCACATCGAGCAGTACCAGGGCAAATTCGGTTTTCAGGCTTTGGCGCAAGGCTTCGTTGCCAGACTGCACGGATACTAGATCTAGCCCGAGATCCCCCAGCAGGGCTTCGAGTGCGGTCAGGTTTTCGGGGCGGTCATCCACGAGGAGAACTGGAATTGAGGCAGAGATCGTCATGGGAGTCTTGTCGGCTTCAGCCCCTTCGAGCCTGAGTATTGGGCAAGGTCGAGCAGGTGGGAGGCCATTGCCTCCAGGGAAAGGATGGCATCCGGTTTCAGTAATTCCAGAGCGCTGCGGGGCATGCTTTCCGCCAGAGCCTCGGTGGGATCTTGCACCAGGGTGTGTCCACCGCGCTGCTGAATGGTGCGCAGGCCCCGGCTGCCGTCGCTCCCGGCCCCTGTGAGTAGCACGCCCACAAGCTTGGAGCCGTGGGCCTCGGCGGCGGTTTCAAAAAGGACATCCACTGAGGGCCGAGCATAGTTCACGGGTGGATCGATGGACAGGGCCAGGCAGCCATCGGGCTCCACCAGCAGATGGTAGTTGGCCGGGGCCAGATACACGGTGCCCGCCAAGGGTTGTTCTCCGGCATCGGCCTCTTTCACGCGGATCGGACAGAAGGCATTCAGGATGGTGGCCAGTCCATCCCCCGATTGAGGATCCATGTGTTGAACCACCAGGATCGGAATGGGGAAATCGGCCGGAAGAGCGCTCAGCAGGCGTTTGAGGGCTTCGAGCCCACCCATGCTGACGCCCACCACCACGGCTTGCCACGGGGGAGTCGTGGACTTATTCATATCGCTTCCGATAGACCCGGGATCTCGGGGCGATTTCTTGGTAGCCCTTTTGCCATGGGGTGGTGTCCAGGCTTTCCTTTTGGCCCAGGCACAAAAATCCGCCTGGAGCCAAGGATGCATCCAATAGCTCCAGAACCCGGCCCTTGAGGTTCGGCTTGAAATAGATCAACACGTTGCGACAGAGCACCAGATTCATTTCGCCAAAGCCCGCATCCACCGCCAGATTATGGGTGGCGAAGACCATGCGGTCGCGCAGTCGCGGTTCCAGCATGGCGAGGTCGAAACTCGCCGTGTAGTAGTCGGAGAAGGCGGCCTTTCCGCCCGCTTTCTGGTAGTTCTGAGTGAATTTCTGCAATTCCTTCAGGGGATAGATGCCAGCCTTGGCCTGGGTCAACACCTCGGGATCGATATCCGTGGCGTAGATTCGATAGCGATCCTTGAAGCCTTCTTCCTCCAGGAGAATCGCCAGGGAATAGGCTTCTTCTCCCGTGGCGCAGCCAGCCACCCAGACTTTTAAAAAAGGATAGGTGCGCAGGTGCGGAATGACTTCTTCGCGCAGGGCCTTGAAGGCTAAGGGGTCACGAAACATCTCGGTGACGTGCACCGTGAGGCCCTTCAGCAGGGTTTGAAATACGGCGGGATCTCGCAACACCGGACCCTGGGCCTCGGAAAATCCAGAAAACTTGGATTCTGCTAACCATTTGTTCAAGCGGCGATGCAGGGAGGCCTCGGCATAGTCCCGAAAATCGTGGCCATAAATTTGAAACACACCTTCGAGAAGAAGGTGCATTTCCACGTGTTGAAGGTTCGGGGTGGGCATGGCGTCTCTATTTGTAGAGCCAGACCCGCAACAGGGAGAGCAGGCGTTCGGTGTCGATGGGCTTGGATAGGTAATCGCTGGCGCCCGCCTTCAAGCAGGCTTCCCGGTCGCCTTTCATGGCCTTGGCCGTGAGGGCGATGATGGGCAACCTGTGGTGACGGGGATTGGCCCGGATGGCGCGGATGGCTTCGAGGCCATCCATTTCGGGCATCATCACATCCATCA
>JAUYES010000210.1 GCA_030691225.1 Holophaga sp.
CCGGCTACGCCAACCTGGAAGACCACGAGATGATTCACGCCGAATTGCTCGAAAAGGTTCAGGAGCTCCAGCACAAACTAGCGAATAACCAAGCCGTGAGCATGGTAGCGGTCATCCGTTTCCTGTCGGATTGGCTAAAAGAGCACATTCTCAAAGACGACATGGCCTACAGGGCTGCGATCAAAAAGATCAGCTGAATTTAAATCTATTTCCGGTTTCATCCGCCGTTTTCGCAACAAGTCACAGCGGAACCTTTGGAGCAGAATATGCCATTCTGCGAATTCACAGACGATCTGCGCGTTGGTCACGAGACGATCGATCACCAGCATGCTGCCCTGTACGAGACCGTGAATCGCCTCAATGACGCCCTGAAGGCGGGTCGCTCCCGCCAAGAAATGGTGGACATCCTAGCCTTCTTGCGCACCTACACCGTTGACCATTTCCAAGCGGAAGAGACCCTCATGCGGGAAACTGGCTATCCCGGCCTGGAGGCACACCATGCCCTTCACAAAGGGCTCGTTCATCAAGTGTTAGAACTCGAAGAAAAATATGCCGCAGGCACCATGATCCTTTCCATCATGACCATGCATTTCCTTAAAGACTGGCTGACCAATCACATCCAGGACGAGGATCGTAAGCTAGCCGCTTACTTGCGATCGAAGTGACGGTGTTTTCCGTAACTCTGAGAAATTCACCACACCCAATCGTTTCCGGCAGGCTGCGTGAAAGACGGAGGGCCCAGAGGGCTGTGGGAGCTATTCGCCGATGATCTTAATGAGTACTCGTTTTTCGCGACGGCCGTCGAATTCACCGTAAAAAACCTGCTCCCACGGCCCAAAATCCAGCTTTCCTTTAGTAATCGCCACCACCACCTCACGGCCCATGATCTGGCGTTTATGGTGGGCATCACCGTTATCCTCACCGCTTCGATTGTGCAAATACCCGCCCCGCGCTGGATCACTGCTGGCGTCGAAGGGAGCAAGTTTTTCCAACCAGCGTTTGTAATCGGCGTGAAGACCCGACTCATCATCGTTGATAAAGACACTGGCGGTGATGTGCATGGAATTCACCAGGCATAAGCCTTCTTGCACGTCGCTTTCACGCAGCGCAAGTTCCACTTCGCGGGTGATGTTTACGAAGCCCATGCGTTCTGGGAGCTGCATCAGTAGAACTTTGCGGTGGCTTTTCATGGGCACTCCTTATCGTTGTTTTTTTCGAGGATGGCCGATTCTCCAACCTCGTTTTCATCCACTTGACCATTTCCTGAAGCAGCGGACGGGCTGGGCTTCCCTGATCACAATGAATGCGCTCTTGGGCCCTCGTGTAGGGTTTCCACTACGAGCCGAGTTGTTTCTGCGATGGCGGCTTCGTGGGCCTTAGTGTCAAGGCGGTCTCCGTCCGTGAAGACACAGAGATAGATCGGCTCACCCTTGGGCGGATAAATCACCGCCACATCATTCACGGCTCCCTTGTAACCCGTGCCGGTTTTATGAGCGACGATCCAGCCCTTAGGGACACCCGCATGGATGCGGCCCATACCAGTTTCCACGGCCTGCATCCATGCCAACAGCTGGTCTCGAGAGCCCTTCGAGAGTACCTTGGCTTCCAGCACCCGGTGCAACAGTCGAGCCATGGCCTCTGGCGTGGTGGTGTCCCTGGGATCACCGGGAAGATTGCTATTCAGTTCTGGCTCCATGCGGTCGAAGCGCATCACGGGATCGCCCAAATTTCGAACGAAGGTCTGCATCCCGGATGGCCCGCCCACCAAGGGTTCCAGCAGGTTAGCCGCCGTGTTATCACTGGTGATGATGGTGGCCGCGCAGAGTTCACCAACGCTCAGGGAACCCTGTTTCAAATGAGCACTGGTGAACGGGCTCATGCTGATTAAGTCCTTCGGTCCGTACCTCACCTTACGGTCGAGTTCAAGGCGCCCCTCATCGACGCTCTTCAGCACGGCCGCGCCTAGCACCCATTTGAAGGTGGAGCAGTAGGCAAAGCGTTCGTCGGCGCGATAGCTCGCCCAGGCGGAGCCCCTCATGGCGAAGACCCCCACCCGGCCTTGCATCCGGGCCTCGACTCGGGCCATGGCTACTTCGAAGCCTGTGGCACTCCAAGCGGTAACACTCAGCAGGGTGGCGAGCAAAGACCCCACAAGCGCCCGGCTGAGGCTAATGCCGCTGATCCCATTGGGTCGGCGCCACTCATTTCGTGCTCGCATAGTTTGATCCTCCCGTTTGGGGTCCCTAGGCATCCCGCAAGAGTGAAAGCAGCGCCTTGGCATCTAATCGCGCCGCAGCCGTGCGTTCATCCAGTAACTGATCGGCGAGTTGCCGTTTGGATTGGTGCAGACCAACGATCTTTTGTTCGATGCTGCCCTTAATGATGAGGCGATAGATGGTGACGGGCCGGGTCTGGCCGATGCGATGGGCGC
>JAUYES010000222.1 GCA_030691225.1 Holophaga sp.
GCACGCTAGTGAGCGGGTCTTGGCTCTGCTCGATAAAGGTACCAACATGCGCCAAGCTCGCAAGGCGCTCGCCTCGGTGCGCAAGGTTGGGATGAATTTAGGCGTATACCTCATCACGGGAATCCCAGGTGAGACATGGCCAGATGTAGAAGAAAGCGCAGCGTTTTTAAGAGAAGTGCGTCCCCACGACACCCAGATTTCGCCCCTTGCCATCTATCCCGGAACGCGACTCTTCGATCAGTACCGGGCGGAAGGTCGGATCGATCGAAACTTCTTCCGGGCCACCGGCGATGCCGAAGTCTTCGCCAGGATCGATGCTCATACCGAAAAGGCGCTGCGCCACCTGGAAAGCGTGGCCAACCGTGTCCAGGCCAAGGCGGCCTATACCGCTGCCGAATTCGCCGAGCAAAAGCAGTGGCTGGGTTTTTGTGCCGTCACCAACTTGCTTTGCGGAGAAGCTGCGGAGGATTCTGGCCGGTACGGTGAGGCGGAAGCCGAATACAACGAGGTCATTGCGCGCGAACCTGGGAACACCTGGGGTTTCTGGAAACGGGCCTTGTTATGGGATCGATTGGGTCGTCGCAACGATGCCTTGGCGGATCTGGCTGAGGTGCTCCGTCTTGCGCCCGGCAACCCCCAAGCAACTGGACTACGAGCCCAATGGGTCAAGGGCCAGCGAAGCGCCAAAGGAAAAGCCCCGGCCCACGGACCGACCGGGGAGATGAAGGGCTCCGAGGCTTATCTAGAACGGCATTAACCGCGGCGGATTGGGTCGAAGGCAAATATTTAAGTTGAAAAATTCGGGCACCGATACAACCAACACGGAAATCGCTGAACTGACTCAACACACCCTTTCGAAGGAGCGAGGCATGAAAAATTCGCCAACCTTTTGCCTACTGATTCTAGGCCTTCCGCTTTGTGCCCAAGTGCCGGTTGATCAAGACAAGCTCAATCAGGAACTGATGGATCTGCTGAACACCCCCGTCAGTGTCGCTTCCAAAAAAGCCGAATCAGTGGCGCAGGCACCTGGAATCGTGACGGTTATCAGCAAAACCGAAATCGAAGGCTACGCGGCACGAAATCTGGGTGAAATTATGAGCCGAGTGGTGGGAACAGCCTTCCTCTCGCCCGACATTTTCGTTAACCAGAGTGTCGTCGTGCGCGGTCAGGAAAACACGCCCTACAACAACCACATCTTGGTTCTGCTCAATGGCAGGCCAGTGCGGGATCCGGTTTCCGGTGGTTTGAATGGTTCCATCTGGAATGCCTTTCCCCTAGCCTCCCTCGATCATCTCGAAATCATTCGTGGCCCCGGATCGGTGCTGTATGGGTCGTGCGCCTACTCTGCCGTGGTCAATATCGTTACCAAGACGGGTAGGGAAAGCGGAATCAGCGGGGGCGTCACCCTCAGCGGCGGTAGTCAGGGCGGATTTGGGCAGCAGGACTACATTACGATCCGCCAAGGGGATTTCCAGGGCTTGGTGGCCGCCACCCATTTCTCGGATCGGGGCCCAGAGTATGGCTTCACTGATTACGAGGGAAACTTTGGTCAACACAAATTCGATCGCCGTACCACCGGAATCGTCACCAATCTTTCCTACAAGGGATTCACGCTTAACGCCTACCAGGGCAAATTCCAGTCCTACACGCTCAACGGTGGATCAGAAGCATGGGATCCGGCCAATCTCCAGCGTCAAACCCTTTCCCAAGCTGATCTCGGCTATTCCAAGGAGCTGAATAAATTCGTCACCTTGGGTGTTAACGTCACCTACAACAAAACCGATTGGGCCACGGAACCCATCACCAATCCGGTGGACACCCGAGCGAATGCGCTCTTGTACGAAGGCACGGTGCAGATTCGCCCCATGGATGGCTTCAATATTGTGCTGGGCGGTGGTGGTGAAAGTGCCAGCTGGAATGGCACCGGGTTGCTGGTGTTGGGCGAACAGAAATCGAATTTCCTGTATACCCAATTGGATTACCGAATCAGCGCGGTGAAGCTCATCGGCGGCGTTCAGTACAACAAGCTCGACGGAATCCCCGGGAAGGCCTCGCCCCGCCTCGGTGTGGTGGTCGACTTTACCCCAGAACTCGGCGCCAAGGTGCTGTACAGCACGGCTTTCCGGAAAGGCTATCCCTTGGAAACGGGCTTCAATCATCCCGTGTTCCGCGGCAATCTCGATCTCAAGCCCGAATTGATTACCACCACGGAAGCTCAGTTCTTTTACCAAGGCAAAAAGGGGGGAGCGACCTTCACGTATTACAGCAGTAAGACGGCCGACACCATTATTCGAAGGGTCATTCCGTTCGACAACCCACCGCCAGGGCTGCCTCCCATCTACCTCAAATATTTCAATGGCGATTCCTGGAAGTACAGTGGGTTCGAACTAGAGGGAAAACTTAGTGTCTCGCGTGCGTTGATGTTTACGGGTTCGGCCAGCTATCAGACCAACGAAAACCCAGACGGACTCAAAAACGCGGCGTTGCACGCCAACACCATGATCAAGTTGGGAATGCTATATCAGGGTGAAAACTGGAGTGCGGGGCTCTTTGATAATTACAATTCCGCCCCCAAGCCCACCACCCTCGCAAACCCCGGTAGCGCCAATGTGAACCACCCCGCCGAAGCCTTCAATTGGCTGACCGCTCGGTTAACTTGGACTCCCTGGACCGATGGCAAGAGTGCCGTGAACTTGACGCTGGATGGCGAAAATCTTCTGGGAACGGGCATCTACTATCCGGATTACCCCAACAAGGCCGTGAATACGCTGATTCCCCTCTCCGCAGGCCGATCGTTCACCCTTAGTGCCGGATTCGTATTCTGACCTTGAATAGCACCTTTAGATGGAAAAGCCCACCACGCGGTGGGCTTTTTCATCTTGAGAGGAAGGCTTTACCCTGGGTATTAAAGGCACTCCAAAATTACACCCTGGCCCGGTGAAGCGGGCTTGTAATAGGCTAGGCGACCCGGGATGCAAGACAGAATCGCACCGCCTTCATGCATGCAGATCTGATCGAGTGCCTGACGAAGGGGCAGCTCTCGTCCGTCGATTTTTAGACCATCCACGGTGACGTGACAGGTGGTTCCGGCACCTTTGGCGACCAGAAGCTTCTCCAATTCTTCGGGAAAATCTTGCGAAATAGGCACTTCTACCCCGAGCTTTGGAACATAGGGCAGATGCAGACTCATCTGCTCCAGCAACTCTTTCCGGCGCTTCGGGTTTTCGAGGCCTTGAATGAAGCGGGCTCGTTTCTCGGAAAGAATGAAGGCCTTGGTGAAGGCGGCTTCGTGATTCATTGTTTCAGTTCCGCCCCACGATTCCGGTCATGGGACTGCTGGCGCTGGCGTAGAGCCGCCGGGCCATGCGGCCACTTTCAAAGGCGAGGCGCCCGGCGCGCACAGCGAGATCCATGGCCTCGGCCATAAGGCTGGGCTCCCCGGCTTCGGCCACGGCGGTATTGAGCAGCACACCATCGGCGCCCAGTTCCATGGCTACTGCGGCATCGCTGGCGGTGCCGACCCCTGCATCCACGATCATCGGTAGCTTGTAGCTATCGCAGATTTCCTTGATGAGTAGCAGCACGTAAGGATTTTGCACGCCAAGCCCAGAGCCGATGGCCGAGCCTAGGGGCATGATGGCGTGAACGCCGACATCGCAAAGCTTTTTGGCCAAGATAGGATCGGCGTTGAGATAGGGCAGCACGATGAAACCCTCTTTTACCAACTCTTCGCAGGCCTTCAAGGTTTCTTCACCATCGGGGTACAGGCTCTTGGTGTCCCCCAAGACTTCCACCTTGATCCAAGGATTATCCAGGGCTTCTCGGGCCAAGCGGGCCACGCGCAGGGTGTCTTCGCGAGTAAAGCAGCCAGCGGTATTGGGTAGGAGATGGATGTGCTTGGGAATCCAGTTCAGGATGTTGTCCTCACCGGCAGCACCAAGGTCAAAACGCCGTACCGCAAGGGTCACCATTTCAGATCGGGCGGCTTCGTAACAGGCCTTCATGGTCGCGAAACTTTTGTATTTGCCGGTGCCCAGGACAAGGCGATTCGTGAAGGTTTTGCCCGCGATGGTCAACATGGTGGTTCTCCTAATGACTGGTGCAAAATTAGTTTACGGCCAGTCTGCTCCCCAACCACAAAGCTCAGAGTGGG
>JAUYES010000232.1 GCA_030691225.1 Holophaga sp.
TTCAGGATCAGCGTAAGCAAGCGGATGGCGTCGTTGGCAACTTGGTAACCGAGATCAACGCCGCCACAATTGAAATTGCAAAATTGAACGCCCGAATCGGAGCGGAACCAACTCCAGGAGCTGATAGCGATGCGCGAGACCAGCGCCAGGGGTTGATAAATAAGTTGGCTGACCTGGTGGGTGTGCAAGTCTTTGAGGACAGCAAGGGCCAAATGCAGGTCACGCTTGATAGCGGAGCCGCGGTATTAGTTAGCGGCATTACGGCTTATCGCCTGAAGGCAACCCCCGATCCGCTGCTCGGCAATTTTTATCGGGTGGATCTGGATCTTGGTTCTATGACGGTGGATATAACGGCCAGCGTAAAAGAGGGGGCCATGGGAGCCAGCCTCGACCTTCGGGATACGCTTCTTCCTGGCTTCCAGCAGAAACTCGATGAACTTGCATCCGGCATTGGTACCCAGGTGAACGCGCTTCACAACCCGGGCTTCGGACTAGTTGATTTGATTCACCGTGATTTCTTCACGGGGCTTCCTGCCGGGGTTCCAGGGGCGGCTAATGGGATTCGGGTCAATACCGCTCTCACAGGCGATCCCCGTTTGGTCGCTGCTGCCAATGTTTCGGGTGCCGTGGGCAACAACGAGACCGCACGCGCCATCTCGAAATTGTACGATTCCGGAAGTTTTGGTGCGACGGTGAGCAGCTTGACTAGCTCAATCGGTTCCAAGGCTCAGGAATATAAGAACAGGGTCACCAGTGACGAAAACCTGATGGTGGCGCTTCAGAATCAGCATGATCGGATATCAGGTGTGGACCTGGATGAAGAAGCCACTCAGATGATGGCTTTTCAGCGCGGGTACCAAGCCAGTGCGCGGTTCATCAGCGTGATCAATCAACTGACGGATCAATTGGTGAACCAGTTTGGAAGGTAATTGAAGGGAGGTCGACCATGACATTTCGCACACCCAACTTGGCATCGAATGCGGGCAGCCTTTTGGACTTTCGGCGTGTAAAAGAGCGCATGGCGATCCTGAACCAGCAGATTTCTACGGGGAAGCGCATCGTTAACCTCAGCGATGACCCAACTGGTTCCGCATTGATAATGGATTTTCGGAATTCCATCGAACGAAACGAACAATATTCAAGGCAGATCGATTCTGCGGCTTCGTTCCTTGTGGCAGGAGAGTTGAGCCTAACCGGCATCTCGGATCATCTGATGCGGCTCATGGAGATGGGGGTTCAGGCGCAGGGAGCGGCCGCCACAGATTCGATGCGCGCGGCGCTGGTACCCGAAGCCCAAGGCATACTTACCAGCATGCTGTCTCTGGCCAATCGGCAGGATCAAGGCAAGTACCTTTTTTCAGGAACTATGACGGATACCAAGCCTTTCAGCGGAGCTTCTGTCGCTCCTACTGTCTATTTGGGTGATGGTAATTCGATCAATTTGGATGTAAACCTAGGCAACTCCGTTGCTACCAATTTGATTGGCAGTTCAGTGTTTATTGGTAGTGGGGCGCCAAATACGGATTTGTTCCAGCAGGTGTCTTTGTTTATCCAGGGGCTCGGACCTCCGAGCACCCCTGCTCAGATTCAGGCTGCCGCCACTAATATCGACACCATTTTTTCTGGCATCCAGCAACAGATTGCGGAATTAGGGGGGCGCCAAGCGGCCCTGCAGCAAATTAAGACCACCCTAGGTGATTTCAACTTGGGTCTGAGCTCCATTCAGGAAACTTACGAAGCCATTGATTACCCTCAAGCGGTTGCGGAATATCAACAGGAGAGCATAGTCCAGCAAGCCTCGCTCAGCATGATGTCCAGGTCCAACACTCAGCAGAACCTGTTCAATTTCCTTTCCTGATAACGCTATTGAGGGGAAGGCTCCATGCGGCTGAGCCGGATTCTATTAGCACGGATCCAGATGCTGGTTGAAAACTGGGGAATGCCAGTGGGCGATTCATGCCAGAGGGTATGGTGAGTGTGGTCCAAGCGTCAGCGATGTTGATGGGTTTTAGGGTTCGGCGTTCAGGATGCCAGGTGTAGAGGCGTTCTGATCCCTGGGAAAGATAGGTGCTCCACTCAGGAGCGTTGGTCGAGGTGAAGTCGGAAGCGGGTTTGGCTTCCACAGGTGCAGAGGATGCTGCTTCAGGGGCGTCCACAGCCTCGACTTCGGTTTTTGGCGTGGGTTCCGGCGTTGCAATTGATGAGGATGCGATGGGGGTGGCTAATGAAAACCAAAAATTCCCGGAAGGATCTACGCCTTTTAAGCGA
>JAUYES010000238.1 GCA_030691225.1 Holophaga sp.
TCCACGTTGGGACTGGCGGCCGAATCCCTCGGAAGGCGTGTCGGTCTGGGTTTTCTCGGTGCCGAAGCCGCTGTTGCCATCCTGCTTAGCCCCTTCCGCCTTCAGGTGGGAGGAGAGCCCCTGCTAGTTGCTTTCCTAAGCTTGTTGCCCGCCCACGAGACAACGCTCTTGGATGGGATTCTCGCCGACTCGGACCATCGAAGGCGCCAGCGCTGCATCGAGGTTTTGGGGAATCGGGAGGATGACGCTTTCTCGCCATTTTTCCTCAAGGCACTGCAGGATTCCATCGTCGATGTCGGTCAAGTGGCGAGCCACCATCTGAGCAAGCTGCCCAGCAGCCTCCCCTCGCTCATGGCGCAATTTCAATCAGGACACCAAGATCAGATCCGCAGGGCAATCTGGGCATTCGGCGAAAACCAGATCCAAGCCGCAGCCCCGGCTCTTCTCGAATTCATTCGCACGGACCCTAATGATCAACTTTTGGTCGAGGCTATCGATGCCTTGGCCAGCATCAGCCATGACGAAGCCGTTTCCACGTTCATGGATCTGCTTCATGACGGAAAGCCTCTTGCTCTCCAGCTAAGCTTGGCTCGCGCCCTGGGTCTTCTCGCTCAACCCCAGGCCTCTCTGGGACTCTTAGAAAAAGCACCGCTACTCAAACACCCCCAGGTGCTCATTCTCTGCCTGGAGGGCGCCCTTCGAGCTTTCCCTGGTTTCGAAAAGCCGCTCCCACCCGACCACCTTCCCGCCCTTATCGGCCTTGTGGAAAGATGTTGCGATGAACGAGAAGGCGAAGGCCAGAGAGTTCCAGCTATGTTGGCCATGCTGGATCTCTACACCTTTGAACAAAACACCTTTGAACAGCTGAAGGATCGTTTCTCCGATTTCCTATTCAATATGCGCACCAAGGAAAACTGGGACCGCGATAGCAACGAAAGGGTAGCGGCGGTAGTCAAGGAACTGGGCCGGAGGAGCAGTAGCCTGGCTTTGCTGGCCAAAAAAGAAAGTGAAATTTCCTCACTGATTCAGAAGCTTAGCCCAGGCGCACCGCGGCGCACCGAGAACCTACTGGCTCTGCGGGAGGCACTATCGGATCCGGAATTCATTCTTCGTTCCGAATTGGCAATCCATTTAGCCAAGTTTGTGGAAACGGAACTGCAGAACAAAAACACCGAGTGGAAAGAAATCGCCTACCTGTGTGAAATCGGAGGCCTCACTCGCCAAGCCCTACTGACTGAGCCCATTCGTGCCATCTTCACTCGCGCCACGGGCGTGGGCCTCAAAAGTTCCGCGCGTAAGGCCTTGCTGAACCTTGGCCTGAGTGAAGCCGAAATCAACAGAAAGCCCCCGATCAAAAGCATATTGGTGCTGGAACCAAGTGCCTTTTTCAGGAAACGCCTGGTTTCAAGCCTCTCGAACCTGGGACGATGGCAAATCCAAGAAGCCGGTAACCGTACGGAAGCCAAAGCAATTCTTGATCTTGGCCCTGTCGATCTACTGATTTCTGAATCTCAGGACCCCGATGGCGATCTCGGGGCTTGGCTCCAGGCCCAAGCCGATCAGGGGCATTACCGTTCTGTCTTTTTCTCGGTATCCAGCCGCGATCTTG
>JAUYES010000242.1 GCA_030691225.1 Holophaga sp.
CTTAGGGGCCTTTTTGGGTTCTCCATGGATCTGCGGGAAACGCATGTTGAAAAATTCGTTTGCTGTATTTCGGCGTGGTCGAAAACTGATCTACCGCCAAGGCTCCAAGCGGCGCTGCGCGCCTTCGCCAAGAAAAGCGGCGGCAGTGAATACTCCCAAGGGTCGCCCTTGTCGTAGCTTCGGCCAGAAGTCCGCCTTCATGGGAGCGGCCTTCTGGCCGAAGATACGATCCGCTGCAAAAGCAGCGGAGATCCCGCAGCGCGAAATCCTGCGACCTGCCGCACTGGTGTTTGAGATTTTTCTTGGCGTCTTCGCTTCTTGCGTTTCGTCTTTTGGGTTAAACCAAGCGCGTGAAGCACCCCTCCATCATGGGTAGGCCTCGAGCGCGAGGAGGCGAAGATCGGGCGTGATATCGCCAAGGCCCAAGCCGATGGCAAAGTCACGAAGAAGGAGGCCGTGAAGATCGAGAAGGAGCAAAACCGGGAGAGCCGCCGCATTCGTCGTCAGAAACACGATGGACAGGTACGCAGGTAGGTTTAGGGTTCGACCAATTCCACGTTCCCTAATGGTTCACCCAGAAAGCGCTCGCCCACTTCGCGCAAACGGCTGCTGGCATCCGTCAGCAGAATTCGCAAGGGACCGCGAGCGCTTTCGGTGCGGTAGCCGAGGCTGCCCTTTAGGAGTCGATCCACTGATAGAGCGGTCACTTCGCCGCTATCGACCCAGCGAGTGTCGGGGCGGGTGCGTTCGAGGCTTGGTAGCAGCGTGGGGTAATGCGTGCAGCCCAGCACGATCGTTTTTACCTCGAAGGGCAGCTGGTTGAGATAACGACGGGCGATGGCATCGGTGATGGGGTCGTCGAACCAGCCTTCTTCAGCGAGGGGAACCAGCAAGGTGCAGGCCACGCTGTGAATGGTTTTGCTGGGGTCATGGCGCAAAATGGCTTCGTCATAGGATGCGCTGGAAACGGTGGCTAGGGTTCCGATGATGCCTACGGGTCCCTTCACTTGCGCGGCCGCTTCCGCGCCGGGCTCGATCACCCCAACAACGGGGCAAGGGCTGACGGCCTGAAGAGCCGGAAGCCCGTGGGCGCTCGCGGTATTGCAGGCCACCACGATGAGCTTGGGATCGAAGCGTTGCAGAATTTCGCCCATCTGGAGGGTGTACCGTTCGATGGTGCGATGACTCTTGGTGCCATAGGGCAAACGTGCGGTATCACCGAGGTAGGTGATGGATTCGCCCGGCAAGAGGCGCCGAATGGCTCGCACCACCGTCAGGCCGCCGATGCCGCTATCGAAAACTCCGATGGTTCGGTCGGCGCGGCTCACTGAACTCGCTCGCAGAGAATGGCAATCCATGCTCCTTCTTGCACGACTCGCAAAGGTTTGAATCCGTGAAGACTGAGGGATACCAGGGCCTCGTCTTGGCGTTCGGCGAGAATGCCTGAAGCCACCAACCAACCGCCTGGGGCCGCGATTTCGGCCATGCGGGGCAAGAGCTCCTGAATGGTTTCCAGCAAGATATTGGCGAGCAGGCCTTGATAAGGGCCTTGTACACGCTCGTCATCCAGCCTTCCCACGAACGATTCGAAGGGTTCGGCATGTTTCAAAACGGCTGCATTCATCTCGATAAATTCGACCATGGCGGGACCACAATCCGGATCGACGTCGAAGGCGGTGATCTGCTGGCCACCGAGTAGATGAGCCGCCAGGGCAAGGATTCCCGTGCCGGAGCCGATATCGAGGATGGGTCCGCCCAGGCGGTGCTCGGCGGCCAGATCTTCCAGCAAGGCCATGCAGAGCCGGGTGGTTTCGTGTCCGCCCGTGCCAAAGGCTAGGCCGGGATTGACGATGATGGGGGTGCGGCCCTGGGGCAGAGGTTGCTCATCCCAAAGGGGTTTTACCAGAAAACTTTGACCGACCTCGATGCGGCCAAAGCCTTCGCGGCTCTTGGCCAGCCAATCTTCGTCCGCAAAGGCTTCGGCGTTCAGCAGGCGCACGCCCGTAAACTGGCCCAAATGTTCAGGGCTTGGCGCGACCACCCCCGGAGGAAAGTAGGCGAAAAAGGTGTGGGGTGGGTCGGCCTCTCGATAGGTCGCGGTGGCGCCGTGTTCCATCAACCAGTCCGTAAGAGCGTCTTCGACGGTGGTGGATGCTTCCAATAGCCAACGGAGGTGAAGATCTGAATTTGCCATGCCCCTAGATTAACAGCCCTGCGGCTAGGCTTCGGCCTCCTCGCCGCCATCCTCGAGATCCAAGCGTTTCATTTTTTCCAGGAAGGTGGTCCGCTTCAGGCCCAGCAATTCGGCGGCTCGCTTTTTATTGCCGCGAGTGATTTGAAGGGATTGAAGCATCAGATTTTTTTCCATTTCGGAAACCACCTGGTTCAGATCCAATCCTTCCGGGGGCAAATCCAAGGGCGCCGAAGTCATGGGCATGGGGCTTGGAGTGGGGGCAGTCACCGGTGCGAAATCGCTTT